>JBCDIR010000656.1:0-2661 GCA_038748735.1 Bacteroidota bacterium
GCGCGATCCACAAAATAGCAGACCGCAAAGAGCAGTACGCAGCAGCCCCCTGCTATGATTCCGTAGCGGATGCCGAGGCTGCGCCAAGCGTCGTTTGCCATTACTTCCATAATAAGCTTATTGGGCCAGCACCAAGTGCTTCCCGTGAACAATCGCCTTCGGACGCCCCCGCAGTGCCCGATCCAGCAAGGGCGCATTTTTTGACTTGGAACGAATATGGCGGCGCTTGGGCGTCCAGTTTTCGTCAAAGTTATAAATTGTAAAACAAGCCACGGCACCCGCTTTCAGTTTACGAACCGGTAAGTCGAGTAGCTGCGCGGGACCAGTGGTCAGTTTGGCAATGATCTGCTCTTCCGTCAGGTGGTCGCGCAGGGCCGTGGCTATGGCCCCGAAAGCGGTGGATAAAGTAGCCGCTCCAAAATCAGCGTAAAGAAATTCGAGCGCCTTGGCTTCCAGTTCCAACGGCTGGTGATTGGCCGAAATACAGTCTATTGTACCATCTTGCAGTCCCGCAATCAACGCCTGCCGATCTTGCTCGGCCCGCAGCGGCGGCAACACTTTCAGGTAACTATCAAACTGTTGCAGTTCTTCGACCGTCAACAGCAGATTGAGCGCCGCGACCGAAGCCGTTACTCGCAATCCTTGGTCCTTGGCCCGGCGTACTTGTGCCACGGCCCCCGCCGTCGACAAGTGGCTGAGGTGCAAGCGCCCGTCGGTGTAGGCCAGTAAACGCAGGTCCCGCTCCACCATCAATTCTTCGGCCAACGCGGGTAGCCCCTGCATGCCCAGCTGCGTACTGATAATTCCTTCGTGCAATTGCCCTTCGCCAGCGATGGTCGCATCTTGTGCTTGGTTCATCACGAGGCCGTCGAACGACTTAGCGTACTGTAAAGCCCGCAGCATGACCCCCGC
The DNA here is from genome assembly GCA_038748735.1 of Bacteroidota bacterium. Lineage (GTDB taxonomy): Bacteria > Bacteroidota > Bacteroidia > Chitinophagales > Saprospiraceae > Lewinella. The sequence continues at coordinate 913 of JBCDIR010000656.1, forward strand.
GTGCTGAATGGCGTGGTCACCATCCGTAAAAGCGACCGCACCGGCTTGGTACATATCGATCATTTCGGTGATCTCCTGGCCTTGGCGTTGGTGGGTCAAAGCACCGAGGGGAAGCACCCGCACGGGACCGGACTGGCTGGCTTGTAGCACGTAATGCACACTCGCCTTATCCTGCACGGGCGGGATCGTGCCGGGCCGCAGTCCCGTATGCGTGAAGCCCCCCTGCGCAGCGGCGGCCTGTAAAGAAGCCATATCCTCGCGCTGCTCCAAGCCCGGGTCACCACCGCTGGCTTCGAGATTAATCCAACCGGGAGAAAGACTACAATCAGAAAAATCGAAGGTTTCGGCCTCGATGTTTTCCAAGGTCGCGGCCACTTCCAGTACCTTTCCGTCTGCGACGAGAATAGCAGCAGCTTGGCCGTTGCGTTCGTGGCCCGGCCACACCAATTTACCTACGCGGAACAACTGTTGCATAAAGGTGTACGAATTACGCCGCAAAAGTAGTTAAATTTGTACGTAATTATTGACCTAGTCTCGGCTCAGCCGAGAGTCAGATGTCGATTTTTTCTTTGAGTTCCTTATTTAGCTCACAATTATACGGATCTATCTATCCATATAATCACTTCACTAAAAAAGGAACAAAAAATCGTTGGTGCCATAACTGATTTGGTGCCGACGGCTAAAGTAGTGATTTTGGTCTTGACAGATAATTGTCTTCGTGTATTCGAGTGGTCAGGAGAATTACCAACGCAATTTGCCTACCCACATTATTATCAACCTACGGACGTGAGCCGTTGGGCGGCGGCGGATTTGCAGCGACGCTTGGAAGACGGAACGCGCTGGGCGGAGCACTTACGCCTGGGAATCGGTGTCCCCAAAGGACCCGTAGGCAAGATGTTCGGGGTATTGGTGGTAAAAACCAGCGCGGGGCAGTTGGGCTATCTGTCGGCTTTTTCGGGTAAAATGGCCGGACAGTACGTGCAGGCCGAGTTTGTCCCCCCGGTTTATAATTTGCAAAACAAAGCAGGGTTTTTCCTGGCGGGAGAGGAAAGGCTAGCGGACTTAGGCACGCAACTAAAAGCACTCGAAAACGCCCCGGAATGGCAACAAGCCCAGGAGCACCTGACCGCCACTCAACAACGGGCGGACGCGGCACTGCAACAGCTCAAAGCGCGTCAGCGAGCCGCCAAAAATGTTCGTCACGCCAAGCGAGCCGCGTTACAACAGCAAGACCCAACCACCGCAGCCAGCGTCCTCAAAGACCTGGAAGAAGAAAGTAAGCGCGATCACTTCGAGTGGAAAGATCAGAAGCGCCAGTGGCAGGAAAAATTGCGTCAGGCCCAAGCCCGAGTTACTGCTTTGCGCCAAGCCATTGACCAGCTAAAAGCGGCACGCAAAACACACTCTAATCAACTGCAAAAGCGAATTTTCCAGTCGTACAGTTTCCTCAATATTAAAGGAGAGCGACAAGATTTGTTGGACATTTTTGCGCCTACTTTTTTCCAAACACCTCCGGCGGGAGCGGGGGAATGTGCGGCCCCCAAGTTGTTACAATACGCTTTTCAGCAGGGCTACCAACCCATTGCGATGGCCGAATTTTGGTGGGGACCACCGCCCGCCGCTGCCATTCGTCAGCACGGACAGTTTTATCCGGCTTGCCGCGGAAAATGTGAACCGATTCTGCAACACATGCTAGCGGGAATGGACGTTGCGCCAAATCCTCTACTGCGTACTGCAACCAGCGCTGAC
>JBCDIR010000657.1:0-2660 GCA_038748735.1 Bacteroidota bacterium
AGCGGGCAAAGAAACGGACCGCATCGCTTCGATCACCGTGGAAGCGTTGGAGCAGCAAATAGCCAACGACACGCTGGACGGCCAAATTTTGGACGTACGCAAGCCCACGGAGTTTTTGTCCCAGCAGCTGGTCGCGGCGCAAAACTTTCCGCTGGATTACATCAATCACAACATGAACCGCCTGGAGCGTGATCAGCGGTACATTCTACACTGCGCCGGTGGCTACCGTTCGGTCATCGCAGCTTCGATTTTGCAAGCGCGCGGTTACCGTAACTTAATAGACGTTAAACGGGGCTGGAACGCCATCAAAGACAGTAATATTCCCAAAACGGACTACGTTTGTCCCACTACGCTGAGTCAGGATAAAGTTGACGCGGCGGTGGAGGCGGTTTTGTAATAGACTTGTTCGGCCAGGCGGAATGAGCGAAAGTACAGCAAACTTGCCTGATTACATCGGCAAACAGGTGCTTTGTTAATGCTCAATTTACGGATAGCGCTTTAGACTGGGGCTAAGCGCTTAGTAGGTAGTGCTCGTTCCTCCCGGTTGTGCCGACCTGCCGGCGTGCGCATCAGGCGGGCAAGTCGGCGATAGCCGCGTAACCGCGACCACGCCCCAGCGTGGGAGCACTACCACGACCGCGCTTCAGCGTGGGAGTACCACCCACCAGGGGTCGTCAACCAACTAAAACATTACCCACAATTTCAGTCTTAACAAAGTACTACTGTTTAGCCGCTTCCGGTCGGTACTTCACGATAATATGAATCCAGACCGAGCGCGAAAAGCGGAAGAACCAGACAAAGTTAATGGCCGAAATGATCAAGACGACTACAACGCAGGTCGTCAAGGACCAGCCAATTATCCAGTGCATAAACATCATAAAGAGCAAGATACCCCAGGCAGAAATAATGTAGGAAACGAACATGGCTCCGTAGTAAAAACCCGGTTCGGGTAAGTAAGATTGTCCACAGTGCGGACAATGATCGGGCATGTCAAACGGGCGGTCGAATGAGTAGCTACTGGTTTCAAATAAATCGCCTTCCCGACAGCGCGGGCAGGTCATGTTGAAAATGCTACTGAGGAGTGATTTTGATTTAGGCATTGTTTGTTGAGGTGGTTAAAATATCAACAATAATGCCTAGCTAGAAGTTGCTGGACAAGGTTGGTAAACGACATTTTTAGTAGGCCGCTGCTACTTCACTCCTTCGTACATACGCTCAATCTCTTCGAGGCTGTGTAGGCTACCCATACCGCTTTGGAAGTTGATTTCTAAGTCGCCTTGCAGCTTGGTAAAGTGGAAGCCGTAGGTGCTGGTCGTATCAATACGCGACTGGTAGATGAAGCCGGATACTTCTTCTTTGACAATTTTTTGAAAATAAGGATTGGCCTGAACAATTTGTAGGTGTTCATTTTTGAGGGCGGCAATGTCGTTGGTCATAGCCGTACCGTAGAAGATTTGTAGGTCGTAATTGTCTTCGCCCTTAATGATGAGGTCCTTCAAGAGGACGGATTGCAGCTTGCCCGGTTTGATGTCGGCCTCGGGTGGAGCTATGATGGTGATGGGAACGCCGTGTGGCAAGAGATCAGTGGCCTGCCAACCGAGTGGATGGCCGTCATTGAGGCAAGCACTGCAAAAACAAATGCTAATGAGGCAAAGTAGAAAGAGGCGACCGCGCTGATTGGGGACCATAATCGTGTTTGTTTGGGCTGAGCAAGGAGTTTAGAATATGTTGAAAATCAATTCGCAAAATTTTTAAACATACTCCTAAAACTAGGCTAGGAAACAGCAAGAAAAGATAAATGTTTGATTTCGGCAACAAAAAATTTATTTTTATAAAAAAAATCCTCAAAAACTGTACTTTTGCGCCGCACCAGCTGCTGATTTGAGCTAGTATGATTCTAAGTCTTCACATTCAGAATTACGCCTTGATTGAGGCCCTGCAAGTGGATTTTCCCCGGGATTTGACCATCATCACCGGAGAAACGGGGGCGGGTAAGTCCATCATCCTCGGGGCCCTCGGCCTGATTATGGGGGAGCGGGCGGACACCAAAGCGCTTTTTCATACCGACCGCAAATGCGTTATTGAGGGGCGGTTCAGGATCAGTGAATATAAGTTGCAAGGGTTCTTCGCCAGTCACGATCTGGACTACGAGGACGAAATGATCGTGCGACGGGAAATAACGCCGAGCGGGAAGACGCGCGCTTTCGTCAACGATACGCCGACTTCCATTAAGGTGCTCCAACAACTCAGTGCGAGTTTGATTGATTTGCACCAACAGTTCGATACCCTGGACATTCACCAGATGGGCTTTCAGTTGCGGTTGTTGGATGCGCTGGGTGGAAACGAAAAACGCTTGCAGCGCTACCAGCAGTTGTACCGGCAGTATACGAAAGATCGCCAGCAGTTGGAGCAACTCCAAAATCAGTCGGCTAGTGCGCAGCGCGAAGCGGAGTTTCTACAATTTCAACTCCAAGAGCTGGAAGCGGCCGAGCTACTACCCGCAGAGCAAGCCCAAATCGAAAGTGAGTTCGCTAGCCTCAGCCACGCCGAAGATACCAAGCGTAGCGCTTCGGAAGCCTACCAATTCCTGTGTGAAGCGGAATCTTCCGTTTTGAGTCAGTTACAAACCCTCGGTCAGTCTCTTCAGGGAGCGGCTATAG
>JBCDIR010000658.1:0-2656 GCA_038748735.1 Bacteroidota bacterium
ACTGGATAACGCCATCTCAGGCGTGATGGATGCCATGAAAGGTAATCGGCAAAAGATGCGGATTTCGGTCTACTACCAATTGGTAAAAGCACTGGGTAAAGAAGATGCCTACTAGGCACCTCACCAACGAATGAAACTTGCGGGCCGGCTACACTTAGGTTGTAGTCGGCCCGTAATTATTAGACTTGTTCTGTAAGCCCTTAAATTGCTCCAAGTGGCAAAATTTCATCCTGAATTGCGTTAAAAAGCCTCGCCGTAGCTAAGGCTATGCCTACGTTTTTTGCCTTTTTCAGAATAAAATTTGCTTCACTTTCGCTCATTCAGGACCAGCAGAATAAGTCTATTATAAAGGGTTATTTGTTGGCCAATTGGCCACATGCTGCGTCGATGTCTTTCCCCCGGCTGCGGCGGATGGTGACCATTACGCCATTGTCACGTAAGTAGCGGGCAAAATCGTCGATGCGGTGCTCAGTCGCTTTCCGAAAATCGGCTCCGTCAATGGGGTTGTATTCAATGATATTGATACGGACGGGGAAGCGCTTACACAGTCGTAGTAGCATACGTGCGTCTTCGAGACTGTCGTTAAAATCCTGAAAGGCGATGTATTCGTAACTGATGCGGTTGCCCGTCATCTGGTAGAAATATTCCAACGCGTCCATCAAAACCGCCAGGTTATTTTGCTCGTTAATGGGCATAATCTCATCCCGCTTGGTATCGTCGGCGGCGTGGAGGCTAAGGGCCAAGTTGACTCGGGTAGCGTCGTCAGCGAGCTTGCGAATTAGCTTAGCAATGCCCGCCGTGCTAACGGTGATACGTCGGGGCGACATGTGTAGGCCATCCGGAGCAGTGATCTTTTCAATACTCTCCAAGACGGGGCGGTAAGCAAGTAAAGGTTCGCCCATCCCCATGTAGACAATATTCGTGAGTGGGTGTCCAAACTGTGCTAAGGACTGCTCATTCACCCGTACAACTTGGTCGTAGATTTCGGAGGCGTCCAGGTTGCGGAGGCGCTTCATTCGGCCCGTAGCACAGAATTTACACGTCAGGCTACAACCTACTTGGCTAGATACACAAACGGTATAACGATTATCCGCCGGAACGGGAATGAGTACGGACTCAATGAGGTGCCCATCGTGCAAGCGAAAGCGGGATTTGATCGTACCGTCTGCGGAATGCTGTACCACATCTTCGGTAATACTATTGATGACGTAGTTGTCTGCTAATTTTAGCCGCAGCTGCTTTGACAAATTGGTCATTTCGGCAAAGCTGCGGGCGCTCTTTTTCCAGAGCCATTCGTAGACTTGCTTGGCGCGAAAGCGAGGTTCACCCAGCGCTTTCACGACTGCTTCTATGTCCTCAAAGCTCAGGCGACGAATGTCTACTTTTACGCTCGGTGTTGCACTCATTCGGCAAAGATACGGGATTAAAAGAAGAACTTGGACCCCGCCAGAAAACGCCAGTTTTCCCCGTCTCCGTGGTAAGCGCCCAGGTGGATCGTCAGCAGATTGAAGGGAGACACAAAGCAACCTCCGCCGTAGCTGTAATGCAGTCCGTCCATCTCCTCCTCCGCTAGCCAGACCCGACCATAATCGAACGAAGCCGTTAGGCCATAGGCAACGGGCATCAAACGGTTGCGCCAAGTGCCAATCTTCCAACGCAGATCGGTATTTTGGTGAAAAGCGGTTTGTCCCAAAAAGCGGTTACGGCGAAAACCCCGCAGGTTGGCCAGCGGTCCCGCGCCGCTTAAATCTGCCGCGAGAAAGAACGGGAAATCCTCCGAAAAACGGTGTTGAAATCCTACTTGAGTACCTAAAACCAGACGGCCTGTGCGGTCTAACTGAGCGTAAAAACTCAACTTAGAATTTACCGCTAGAAAGCTGAACGTTGTCCCGTCCAACTGTTCGTAGTGAGAAGCTGCTAGTTCAAAATTCAGTCCGCTAGTCGGAAAAGTAAGTTGATCTACATTACTGTAACGCAGTTGGGCGTTAAGGTCCACGAAAAGGAGATTTTCAAAGAGGTCTCCACTCAGGTTGTCGCTTAACTCGTCGAGCAAGGTGCCCGCCCGGCGCGTCACATTGTAACGGTGAATACGCGGACCAACGAGAAAGGAAAACTGCTGATTTCTGGACCAACGCAATTGCAGGTCCGTTCGGAAATCCTCCCGGCGTACTCGGTGATAATCCAAGGAAAATTCATCTTCCCGATTGACCGTATAGTTACCTAATCCGTAGAAGTTAGTCGCGTAGAGGGAGGTTTGTCCTAGCACCTTAAACCGCAATCCCCACCGCCCAACTATTTCCGAAAAATCACCTTGGTAGTAACCCCGAAAACCGCTATTGTTGAGTGACACGGTACCGTTGAATTCGTGCCGTGCGGCGAAGGGTTCCTTGCGTTTCCCGTACTGCGTGTAGGTGCCCAAAAGTCCCAACAGCAGCTTGTCATCAGGGTTGAACGCTAGGGCGGGCCAGCTACTCAAAAAATTGGGTTTGTAATGGCTGCCTTTGCGGTTGTACAGATTATACTCGGGATGAACGCTCCGCTTGTCTTTGCTGTCGCTGAGGTGGAGTAGTTGATTGTCCTCCTTTTCGTTGTCGAAAATATGGACCCGACGACTGGTACTGCGCGTGACGGATTGATCGTCAAAGATGTCGTTGCC
>JBCDIR010000659.1:0-2651 GCA_038748735.1 Bacteroidota bacterium
ACGACGTTAAGACTTACGAAGCCTACAACCGGCTCAGCACCCTGAGCGATGACCAAGGGGAATTCCGTATTTACAACTCCCTGTTATCCGAATTTGCGGTACTAGGGTTTGAATTTGGCTATTCGCTAGCTACACCGGATGACCTGGTGCTGTGGGAAGCCCAGTTTGGTGATTTTGCGAACGGTGCGCAAACGATGTTTGACCAATTTATCGCCTCCTCGGAGTCCAAGTGGCAGCGGATGAGCGGCTTGGTGGCCCTTTTGCCGCACGGCTACGAGGGGCAGGGGCCTGAACACTCGAGTGCGCGTTTGGAGCGTTTTCTCCAGTCCTGTGCGGAGTTCAACATGACGGTAGCCAACGTCACCCAACCAGCTAACTTCTTCCACTTGTTGCGCCGGCAATTGGCGCGCCCGTTCCGCAAGCCACTGATCGTGATGTCGCCGAAGAGTGGCCTGCGTCATCCGCGTGCGGTCAACAGCATCAAGGATTTTCTGCCCGGCAATACCTTCCAGGAGGTACTCGACGATCCCCAATTCGGACCCCGTAGTGGCGGTAAAGTGAAGCGTCTGCTCTTGTGTTCCGGCAAGATTTACTTCGATTTGGTGAATCACCAAGAAGAGAACGGACTCAAGGACGTCGCCATCGTGCGCTTGGAGCAACTGTTCCCGCTGCCCGTCGATCAACTCGACGCCATCTTCAAAAAGTACAGCAAGGCCAAAGAGGTCCTATGGGTACAGGAAGAACCGGCCAATATGGGGGGCTGGCAGTACATCAAGGCAATGACCGCCAATGATGAAGTTGATTTCCCGCAGCAGCTCGACTACGTAGCACGCAAGGCGAGTGCGTCCCCCGCTACGGGCTTCAAGAAGGTCCACGACAAAGAACAGGCAGCGTTGATTTTGCGGGCGTTTGGAGACGCGTAGTGGCGTGTATACCTGCGGTAGATAGGTGGTAATTAGACTTGTTCAGCCGGTCATGAATGAGCGAAAGCGCAGCAAATTTTGTTTTGAACGAGGCAAAAAACGTAGGCGATGCCTCAGCATCAGCGAGGCTTTTTAACGAATTGCAGAATAAAATTTGCCGCTTGTAGCCATTTGAGGCTCCGGTTGAACAAGTCTATTAGTATCTTGGGTGCAAAAATCACCTCAGCTATGGAGCCCTCTGTCCTCACTGATGTTGTATTGCCCGTCTCCCTAGCCATCATTATGTTAGGCATGGGCTTATCGTTGACGCTCGACGATTTTCGCCGCGTGGTACGTTTTCCCAAAGCGGCGGCGATTGGCTTGGTCAATCAGTTGATTTTGTTACCGCTAATTGGGTACGGTGTGGCGATAGCTTTTGGCTTGGAACCACTCCTGGCCGTGGGCTTAATGCTGCTGGCAGCCTGCCCGGGCGGTACGACCTCGAACCTCATCAGTCACGTAGCGCGCGGCGATCTGGCCCTGTCCGTTACCTTGACGGCCATCAGTAGCACGATCACCATTTTTACCATTCCCATGGTGGTCAACTGGGCGTTGCAGCACTTTGCGGGCGAAGGGCAAGTTATTCGGGTGCCATTTGTACAAACGATGGCGGCGGTATTCGGGATTACGGCACTGCCCGTCGGTATCGGTATGTTCATTCGTTCGCGCAATGCGATCTTTGCGGATCGCCTGGAGCAACCCTTCCGCACGGCTTCGACCGTACTTTTTGTGGTGATCCTGCTCGGCATCATCGCCTCCAACCTCGATTTGTTACGCGAACATTTTCCCCGTTTGGGACCCGCTACCTTCGCCTTGAATATCATCACGATGTTGATCGGGTGGGGGACAGCCCAACTGTTTGGACTGAACTTAGCGCAACGCATCGCCGTATCCATCGAAAGTGGGGTGCAAAACGGTACGCTCGCCATCGTAGTAGCAACAACAATTTTGTCGGTACCGGAAACGAGCCTACCGGGAGCGATCTACGGGTTGGTGATGTTCGTCAGCGGTGGTTTTATGATGTGGTGGTTCGGGCGGCGCGGGGTGGCCAAGCCCGGGGCTGCTTAGGCGTATGGTAAGGTACTAGACCGAATTGAATAACGTGGTTTTTTGAGCTAACTGATCAGAATCAGCAGTACAAGTTCTAAAACTAAAACAACCGATACCCAAATTGCAAGCGCCAGCTACCCGGTATCCGAAAGCGTTCACCGCGTTCTACGTAGGGGCGAATGAACTCCACCGTAGTAGCGTAGTACGTCTCCATGTTGAGGTACTGTACGTCGTCTGGCGAGCGGAAATTCCCGATGTATTGGAGACTGAGTTGTGTACGTTCGTACTGCATCCCTAGTCCCAGGATAGCGCTAAGGTTCCAACGGCGGTAGGGGAAGTCGAGTGTTTTAAACTGGAAGTCGTACTGGATAAAATCTTGGGTGACACTCCCTACTAAATCCGTTGTTTGGTTGAACTGCAGCCGCTGGAGGCGATGAAGGAACTCCGCACGCGCACCAACCAAGAGAAACGGGCGCCAAGACCGTTTAAACTGCGGTAAATCGTGACGTACAGTGAGGGGAAAGGCGAGTAGGTGTTGCTCCCAAGCCTTTCTTCTTTGGTAGGAATAGTTGAGCGCCGTTGATAGTGCGTAACTAGCGTAATTTTGGTAACTGGCGTAGGTCAACCACTGATATTCGC
>JBCDIR010000660.1:0-2647 GCA_038748735.1 Bacteroidota bacterium
CTGGAAGCTCAAACGCGTTGGAGCCTTCGGTGGGCAGGACCAAGATATGATTGGCGATATGAGCCATGATTTTTTCCTTTCTAGCATCACCTCCAACCTCGACTTCGACTACGCCAACCTCAACACCACCGAGCGACACACGTACAGTATGCTGTGTGAGAATCCGCATTTTCGGTTGAATGCTGTTTTTCAAAATCAGTACTTGGAGAACCTGGAATTCGGCCTCAGCCTCGTAGGTATTTTCAATCGTATTGACGAAATTGTCTACGTGACCCCGGGGAGCGACCCGTGGGACTACGGTGCCCAACAACTCCGTTTTACCCAGTACGGTCACGAGCTTGGTATCGAACCCACTTTGGGGTACCGCAGCCAACGGGGAGCCTTCGCCCTAACGGGTATTGTGGGGACGAATGTCGGCTACACTTTCGGCAACAACCTGGCTATTTCGGGCAACAACCTCCTCGTTTGCGACGACGTAGTGAGCTTCCGCGACGGTGACCAAAGTCTCTCTCCGGACTGCGAAACCATCGACTACCTCTACGATTATTCGGACCAAGGAAACGGCATAGCACTCCGGGGTTTTGCCGAAATTAACGCTAGTTTCACCCTCTTCAAGCGAGTAGAAATGGGCACCATGCTGCGCCGCGGCCTGGGCGTACGACTCAACCACGACGCACCGAATACGACGACGAACCTACACAGCTTTGGCTTCTTTACCCGCTGGGTACTGAAGTAGTTGGCGTGTGAATAATATTGTGTAATTTCGGTCGGACGAATAATTTAAAGCACGTGAATTCACCATCCACCGACCAAGCAGACTCACCCCGTAGACAACCGGAGCAAATCCATTTGCGTTCGGACGAACTACAGGAAGTACTGGGGCAACCACCGCACTGGGTGGTGCGCTCGGGGCTGTGGATGGTGGCTATTTTTGTCGCTGTTTTACTGGCCATTGCGTTCTTTTTGCAGTATCCCGATACGGTGCCCGCCGACGTGCGCATTACCACGACGGTACTGCCCACCAGCATAGAGGCGCGGGTAGATGCAGAACTGGCCGAATTGCGGGTAAGCGATGGCGAGACCGTAACCGCCGAGCAAGTCCTGGCCGTTTTACAGAGTACTACGGACTACGCCGTGGTACAAAGCTGGCAAGCCTGGGAACAGCAACTGTCCACGGACTGGGAAGACGAGGCCAATGCACTTACGCTGCCCGATTTTACCGGAAATTGGGGGGACTTGGCGACACCCTTTACCGAATTTGCTAACGCCCTGCGTACGTATCAAGACCTCGAGCAGCAAGATTTCCTCGCCCACCAGCGCGAACAAATCACGCAACAACTCAGCACCCAGCAGGCCCTGGCCCAGCAGTTGACCCAACGTACGGCCTTGCTCGAAGCCGACGTCGCCCTCGCCCAGGACCTCCGCGACCGCAACGAGGCCCTCTTCACCAGCGGTGCGCTCTCGGAAGCGGACTACCAACAGGCCCAAAAAGACCTCCTGCGCGACCAACGCCAACTGGCCCGCACCCAGGAAGAGCTTACGCAAAACCAACTGCGCCAGCAAGAGCTACAACGCCAGGGGCAACTCCTCGCCCAGCGCGAAATTGAGCAAGAGCAAGCCGTGCAGGAACGTCTCCGCACGGCCCACGCCTACCTCCAGGCCACCGTGGCGCGCTGGGAAGAACAGTACCTACTGCGGGCGCCCATCAGTGGCCAAGTCGCCTTTTACCAGCAGCGCGATCTGCGCCAGCAAATCAATACGGGCGAGGAAGTTTTCGTCATTCTGCCCGAATTGGATAGCCTAGTAGCCCACGCCCAGCTGTCGGCCCGCAACGCGGGAAAAGTACAAGCAGGCCAGACCGTCCGCATCGAACTGGCGGATTTCCCGGCCCAGGATTTCGGCTACGTCTTCGGTACGGTAGCCCGCAAATCCAACATCATCCGCGACGGGGAATACTGGTTGCAGATCACGCTGCCCCGGGGACTACGCACGGAGGTGGCGGGTGACTTACCTTTCTCGTTTTTTTTTATGGGCCAGGCGTATTTGTTTGGGTTGTTTTTGAGGCTTTTTGCTGTTTTTTTCCGGGTGGTGCGGGGGCGGGTGGGGGGTTGGTAGTTGTTGTACTGAGAGTAGGGAAACAGGGTGGCTAAAACACAATGTGTTATTTTTGCTTTCAGAGCAAATAGACCGAGGCAAATCTAGCGTATGAATCTATCGGAATTACTAAGTGCAAAAGAAAGTGAAGATCGCATTGAGTTCAAAGAAGCGAGAAACACCTACTCATTTGAAGGAGGTGATAGTACAGACTATAAGAAGCGGCGTAGGTCTATTCTTGGGTATGTTGTTGCCCTTGCCAATGAGGGAGGTGGTAAATTAATACTTGGGATTCGTGAATCCAGTTCCATGCACACAGTCGTAGGCACCAAAGTTATGGAGGGTGCTACTGGCCAACTGGAAGAGAAGATATACAATAAGAAAGGCATTAGAGTAAAGTGCTCCGAACTATTTGATACAGATGGTAAAAGAGTACTTGTTATCGACATTCCGAGCCGACCGATTGGAAGGGTCTACACGTTTGAGGATATTTCATTGATTGCGTGAAAATATACTTCATCTGACATCTTGGAGAGTTACTCTCCAACTCGCA
>JBCDIR010000661.1:0-2644 GCA_038748735.1 Bacteroidota bacterium
CCTATAAACGTCTACACTTGAGCACCGAATTGCTTCATTGGAGTGGTGTTCGAGCTATTTTTTCAAAAAACCAAATCATTCAACCAACCTCTTTAGGATTATGAAAAAGATTTTAGCACTATTGTTACTGGCTTGCCTCACTACTTTCAGTGTAGAGGCACAAACCCTCGAAGAACTCAAAGCACAAAAAGCCACTCTGGAAACCGAGCAAGCCGCTGAGCAAGCTGCCGCCGATGCTTACGACAGTCAAATTGCCGATCTGGAAAAGCAAATCGCCATCAAGTCGGGCTGGCAGACGGGCCTCAGTGGTCTACTGGGACTTAACTTCAATACGACTAGCAATTGGCAAGCAAACGCTAACCCTAACAGTTCCTCTTCTAACCTCAACTTGGGTGTTAACGCCTTTGCAAATAACATCAAAGAGAAGAGTTTCTGGCGGAATACGTTAAATGCTAACGTAAGCTGGCAAGGGCTGGATAACAATACTAACGATGATTTACCCGGCGGTGATTTCCTTGAAAATCGCAACGGTGATGTCCTGATCGTTTCCTCACTTTACGGTTATCGCCTCAACTCCGATTGGGCTATTTCTGCCCTCGGGGACTTAAACACCTCGGTATTCAATTTCCTTAGCCCTGGTACGCTTGATGTTGGTGTAGGAGCGACTTGGACTCCGACCAAAGTGCCTAACTTAGCAGTGGTTATACATCCATTGACCTATAACTTTGCCTTTTCTGGCTTTGAGGGCGTAGAGTCACAGTCTGCGCTAGGTGCTAAGCTCAAAGCTACTTACGCACTTGACCTGCCCGGCGGTATTGCTTGGTCTTCTAACTTAGGTGCGTTCATTCCTTACGGTGATACGGAGACGACCATTAGCTATCTGGATGCGGAGGGTGTAGAAAAAATGGCCCAAGCGGATCTCCTCAGTTGGACGTGGATCAACTCTTTCAATATCGCTGATCTTTGGAAAGGCGTAGGTGTTGGTTTTACGATTGGCCTGCGTAGCGCAGACTTCGAATTCCCTGACGGTCTTCAGTCTTACACGGCGCTGGGCTTGACCTACGGTTTCTAAAAGGAGCGAGCCGCTAGAGCAGTAATCTTACTCCCCATCGTGGGAAAATGAATAATCAATCGGTATCGATTGTTGGGGCGAACCAATGTGTTCGCCCATTTTTATTACGACGAATCGTACGTTAGGTGAGCACTTGGACTCGCCTCTACTGCGGCGAAAACGGACGACCAAAATTAAACGTCTCGGGCGTTGGTCCTTTCTGGTCCAGCAGTTCCAGCCTGGTCTTGGCCTCCACTAGCGTGGGTTCGTGTCCGGCGGGTATCCACCAGAGGGCGAGGTGCGGCTTTTCCATTTTGTGAAACCACCGTTGGCCGTTGCGCACGAAATAGCTATGCGCCGTCTTAAAAGCAAAGTTGCGCAAGCTCTCCATATCCTCCCAAACGGACATATTGACGATAATTTCCGTATCGTCGAAGGGTGTTTCTAAGCCCGTAGCATTGTCTTTTTCTTCGTCTTTCAAGCGCCAGATAAAGCCCGGACTACTTTCCGCTAGCGCGTTAATGGGTTCCAAGAAATGAACAAACTCGGACAGCATCGGACTATCCAACGGAGCTCTTAATTGGGCAATATTGATCTGTGCGAGGTGATGAATGGTTTGTACATTCATTGAGACAAAAAGGTAAACAGGATTTGTACAAATAGAATCTTAGTGATTAGTACAATGGGCAAAATGAGGCTATAACCCATGGTGGGCAATTGATTTTTAGCTTGGTCGCGGGCGTACTCGAGGATCGCGGGTTGGGTCGCAATCATGCCCGTCAGTAAGCCGAAGGGAATCCGCAACCATTTGTACCCCAGCCACAGCGTAATGAAAGCCGTAGACGTGGCAATCACCCCGCCCGCTAGGAATAACCACCCACCACCGCCAGCCAAGATCGTTTGTAAAAAAGTGTGTCCCGACCGTACACCGATGCCCGCTAGCAGGAGGATTAGCCCCAGTTGCCGAAGCACCAAATTGGCACCGTACGGCAAAGTCCAAACGATGGGTCCCGACCGCCGTAGCGCCCCCAGTAGTAACGCAATAATTAGCGGCCCGCCCGCAAAGCCGAGACTAAAGGACATGTCTCCTGGCAGCGTGAACGTCACCATGCCCAACAGTAATCCCAGGGCCATACCCGAACCGAAGGAGAGTAGATTGATGTGGTTGAGGGCCTCGTAGCTGTTACCAAATAACCGACTGAGCTCTGGGAAATCCTTACGTCTGGCAACCAGCAAAATGCGGTCCCCCAATTCGATGACCGTTTCGCCATTGGCCAGTAGATCGTTGTCTCCCCGTTGGATGCGGGTGATGATGGTAGAAAATTTTTCCGGCAGGTTGAGGGCGGCTATCTTCTGTCCGGCTATTTCGGGATTAGAGACGAACAAACGGCGGGCGTCGAAGATGGTACGGTCGTAGGAAAGTTCTTGGCCGAAGCGTTTGCCAAGGTCCTGGGTAACTTGTTCAACGACTTCTTGACTGCCAATGAGTACAATCCGGTCGCCAAGTTGTAGCGTCGTATCCATATTGGGTAGCTCGTCTTGGCCCGCGCGCTGCATCCGGCCAAAAACTACGCGTTGCTGGTAGCGTTGGAA
>JBCDIR010000662.1:0-2643 GCA_038748735.1 Bacteroidota bacterium
ATTCGGGTGGGTTGGTCGCGCTTGATCAAATCGTGATAAACGAAAAATTTATTTTTATTTTTTTAAATATTTTTTTGTTTATCAAACAGTGGTGCTTACATTTGTATTGTGGCAAGGACAGTTGACTAGCTTTACTTGCTTCTCACAGTTTCTTCTGGTGTAAATAATAGCTAATATTTCACCAGATGTTCCCTCCACTTAGTCGGTGGTTGATCTCGATGTTTGCACGCTAAGGTTTAAATATGATTGGATGTTTGCATACTTGCAAGCATGTTATAGATAATGTCCATAACCTTCATTGCCGGGTTTTTCTGGGATGTCAGGACGGACGGAGACAAGGACCCTAAGGGTGGGCCCGCCGAAGGCGGCGTGTAGCAAAGACAGCATTACCGTTATTTTCAATGATAAACTATCATGTAATCTGCTTGTCTACCCTTAGACATCACCACTAAATGTGAACAAAACAGCAGAAAAGAAAATTGCCGCCCTACGCGCCGCCACCTACGTCCATTCGGGTATGACGCTGGGCTTGGGTACGGGCAGTACCGCCTACTTTGCCATCGAAGCCATTGGCCAAGCGTGGCAAGCGGGGACGTTGACGGACTTGCGCGCCGTTGCGACTTCCGAAGCAACCGCACAGCAGGCCGGTACGTACGGTATTCCACTAGTGGAACTCACGGACGTAGATACTATCGACCTCACCATCGACGGGGCAGACGAGTTTGACCCGCAATTGCGCCTCATTAAGGGTGGGGGAGGAGCGCTCTTCCGCGAAAAATTAGTGGCCTATTGTTCCAAGGAAATGATCGTCATTTCGGACCATTCCAAACAGGTAGAAACGCTCGGTGATTTTCCCTTGCCTATTGAGGTGGTACCGAAGGCGTTGCGCTTGGTGCAAAACGAACTGAGCGAGCGCGGTTACCCCGCCAACCTGCGGAAGCAGCAAAACGAAGCGACCTACGTAACGGACAACGGAAACTTCATCCTGGATTGTCCGCTACAATCCATCACTGACCCTGCGGCTTTGGATTTGGAGTTGCAGCAGATTCCGGGTATCCTGGAAACGGGGCTGTTTTTAAACCTTGCGACTAAAATTATCGTTGGACAGGGTGATTCCTTCATCGAAATTGATCCTTGATGGCCATAGAACGCTCCTTTACCGTACGTATTGACGATCTTCCCGTACCGGAATATGGTTACATGCAAATGATGCCCGTACCGCCGGAGGTAGCGGACGCGTTTACCGCTAAAAAAGTAAAACGACTCGTCGCTAGTGTCAATGGACACGAACATTTCCACTGTGCGCTCACCTCCATGGGGGACGGGCACTACGGAGTTATGTTGAGCCAGGGTAAGCAAGATAAGTTTGGGGTTTGGGAAGGCGAAACCTTCCAAGTGACCCTCCTCGAAGACGAAAGCGAATATGGCATGCCCATGCCTGCCGAATGGGAAGAGGTGATGGCCGTAGACGAAGCCGCCTGGGAGGCTTTTCAACAACTGACTCCGGGCCGTAAGCGCAGCGTACTCTACCAAGTCGGTAGCGCCAAGCGAGAGGAAACCCGCATCGAACGCGCCCTTCGCATTGCCGAGAATTTGAAGCTAGGTTTCACAAATCCTAAAGATTTTATGCGTAAGTTGTAGCGTTTACGGTTAAAGGGGCGCTGCTTGACTATCCAGGCTAGCACGTTCTATTCGACATCAGATTGACTAATCATAAAATGTAATACCACGGCTCACGAGGAGGTAATAATCCCGAGCACCAAGACCACTTAACAAAATGAAAAAGTACTTCCATTTCCTATCCATTTTCCTATTCACGACCAGCGTGCTCTTCGGCCAAACCGATACGGTCAACTTCCCCACCGATTGGCTCGGCGAATGGACGGGCGACTTGGTCATCAGCACCACACAGGGACAGCAGATGAACGTACCGATGATTTTGCGCATCACGCCCGTCGCTGACCGCTACACCTACACCATCGTTTACGGAGAAGATACTCCTGAAAATACGCGTGGCTACTTTCTTCAAGCCGTTCCCGACGAACCGGGCCACTTTCAGGTGGACGAAGACAACGGTATTATACTGGACGATTACTTTATTGGTAACAAACTCTACAGTCGCTTTGAGGTCATGGGCAGCCTGTTGCTCTCCACCCTAGAAGCGCGCGGGGATCAATTGATCTACGAAATCATTTCTGGTGCTATGGAACCCGTCGTCGTGACGGGTGATACGATCATCGCTGGTGATACGATACCGCCGGTAAATAGTTTTGGGGTACGGGTGCAGCAGCGGGCGGTGTTGACGCGTAGTGGAGAGGGTGTAGATAAATGATTGGGCTGGTAACGGGGGTAAATATCCTGAGTGCGTGGCTTGTTTTTTGGGCCTTCCGGCGCTTTCTTTGGCCTCGAAAGGGCTAGTTTTTCCGTTTGAGAAGGGGGGATAACCTACAAAGAGTAAATTAGCATCAGTTTTGATCCAAATTCAACTCAGCGGTGTATACCTCCCAATAAACCAATCTAACGCACGTTCAAAACCTATGCAACTACAACCTACCACCCGGTTTTTCATCGTCAGCATTTTGCTATTAGCCAGTCAGCTGGCTTCCGCCCAATTCGGATTTAGCGGCCACTACCTTACTGGCG
>JBCDIR010000663.1:0-2630 GCA_038748735.1 Bacteroidota bacterium
CGGTCGGAACACAGAGGTTCGTAACCACGATGGCGTCGTAGTTTTCCGGGTCGGCCATCTTGTGAACAGCCTCGCGGATATCCTCAAACAACTTGCCGGTCACAAGCGTCTCGGAATTCAAACACACTGATCTGGTCACCCGCTGCTAGCGAAATAGTTGCATCGGCGGGGCAGACATTGCCACCGGAAGTCAAGAAGGTCGGGTCTAGGACACAGACCGGATCAAAGATGGGGGCGGTATTGTCTTCCACCACCACATCCTGATCACAAGTCGTAAAGACTACGCCGTCGTAAAGCAGTGTGTAGGTACGCACAAAGTCAGCCCCGTCGCCGTCGCCACACACATTGGTATCGCCTACGTCGCTCACGGTCATGGTAATGGTTGCACCGCAGGCTTCGATACCCGTAAATACATCGGCGGGATCGGTAAAGGGAGCAGGCACTTCGCAGGCTTCGATATTGATGTCGCCGAGGTTGCAGGTAGCAGCGGGCGTACAGCAGTCCATACACTGGATGGTGCCGGACAGGCCCGTCGGCTGGCAGGCAGCGGGGGCAGCGGCTAGGGCCGTTAATGCGGGATCGTTAGAAAAGTCGTAATCCAGTGCGTCACTATCAGCTACGCAGGAACCCCCACCGCCGTTGGTACCGATACCGGAATAACTAGAACAAACATCACCGTTAGCAGCGCGTAGTTCCACCATGGGGGTGCCACAGTTGCTACCGTCGGCGGTTTCGACGACGGTGAGCGGAGCGGGGTAAATAACGACATCGTAGCGCAGGACCTGACAGTTACCGACGTACTGATTTGCCCCATGATCATAGACCGCAGCAATGTAAGTAATAGTAACTGGCGAACAAGTATTATTGGTAACCGCAGTGATACTGGGTGGATTATCACAGTCAAAATCAAAGCCGATGAAGCTCAGTTCTGGATTGTTTGCAGCTAGGTTAAAAGAGGGAGTCATATTATCTACACTATTCTCGTAGCCAGGCGGAGCCTCGCCCGGAACGCCACCGGGTGCGTAGGTGTAGAAGTCAACTACTTCGTTGGGGAAACCGGGTACGTCGCAAGTGGCCCCTACGCTCCAATTGATGGTCCCGCTACTACAAGCTGAGGGGGGCGCAATGAAGTCGGGGGTAACGGGGCAAGCACAAGAGGCCGTAGTAATGGTCGTCGTCTGTGCCGGAGCAGTATTTCCACACTGATCCGTAACGGGGCCGTAGGTGAATACCGCCGTGAAACCCGTATCTTCATCACCACTGATCTGGGTATTCGTCAGAGGAGCAGTTGGCGGTACGGAGGTGTCACAGAACTCCGTCACGGGTGGTTCGGGAGGTGCTGTTGGTGCCGTACTGGAACAGTCTAAGTCTTGGTTAGCCGGGGCTGTAAAGGAAGGAGGAGTCGTGTCCTCAAAAGTAACGGTGAAATCTTGAAAATCTCCGTAGAGACCGTTCTCACTACAAGGGTCATTAACCGGGCTGTCGAAAACTAAGACAGCTCTAAAATTTACCGTTGCATTGCAAACCCCCAGTGCCGAACCCGGAAACGTTACCGTTAACGGCAAGTCTTGTCCCGGTACGGTAACAACGGCAAAGTCATTATCCGAAGTGTCAAATACACCATCACAGTCGTAATCCGCAAAAACGGTTACGTATTGTTCGTCGCCTACGAAAGCGTTCTGCCCGATCACCACGTCAATATCAAAAGGAACACCGCACTCAACGGTAGCGGGAGCAGTGATAGAATTGATTCTTTCGAAGTCGGTATTGCTTGGTCCATTATAGGTACAAGGGGCTGGTCCCGGACACTGCGCGTGTACAGCGCCCCCTATCACGATACAAAAGATCGTAAAAAGTGTTTTAGGTAAAAAATTACTTATTTTCATCATTATTAGCTTTTAATGCAGCATGAAAAAGCGTTCCACATTCCCGAACGAAATACGTAAGCTTTTTACCATTACTTTGCTTGAATGTTGGTGAGGTTGGGATTAAAGCCGGAAAGGAGACGAAGTGCTCGTGCTTCGGCTAGTCCTTTCGCCATGGTGATGCGCATTGTTTTTTGCTCAACATCAATGGCTAGGTCGTGAATTTCGGCCAAGGATTCGTACCGCGTCACGATGGCGGTAGCGTAGGCTTCATCCCCCCGTGTCTCTAGTCGCTGTTCAAAGCGCGTCCCCGCGTAGCTCAATTCGTATACATCGTGCTGTTCGCCGAAGGTGACGAAGGCTTTCGTGTCCGCTGCGGCCGCTGCGGCGGGCTGCGCTGCGGATTGGGCGTGTAGCCCTGTACTCCCCAATAATAAGAGCAATAGCAAGCCAAGTGCGCTAGTAAGGTGCCTGGCGGTCGTAAATAAGAGGTGTGTCTTTTGTTGTTTAAGAAGAACCATCCTTTGAGATTTTTTACGTGAAAAAATTTATACGTGACGGATTACCGCAGCCAACATTTGGAGCGCGTTATCCAGATTAAATATTACCATTCTCGAAGGCATAGAACATCCTGGCAATTGCGTGACAATTGCTACAGAAAACCATACCTAATCAGTATTAGTCGGGACCGACTAATCACACGGTAAATACCAGTAATAAAAGTGCAAAACGGGTGAGTCTGTCAAGGGAGACAGTTCAGCACAG
>JBCDIR010000664.1:0-2613 GCA_038748735.1 Bacteroidota bacterium
CTCCAGACTCCGTCGGCAGCAGGGCGCTGGAAATAACTCTTAATCATTGAATATTAACCTAGAGACACACATTACTGAACATTACCGAAATTCGGCGAATTTTGCTATCCGTCCTTCAATAAACTTATCTTCGCAGTCTTAAATACAGCCCCATGCAAATACGCCCCCGCCGCAACCGTCGTTCTGCGGCCATCCGTGCGATGGTTCGTGAAACCCGTCTCCACCCCAGTCAGTTGATCCAACCCCTTTTTTTGGTGCCGGGTACGCAGCAACGTGTGGAAATCTCTTCCTTACCAGGTAGCTTTCGCCTGAGTACCGACGAGTTGCTGAGTGAGATAGAACAGTGCCTGTCCCTTGGACTCGGCAGCTTTATTCTTTTTCCAGCAGTTCCAGATGAGTACAAAGACAAAACGGCTACTTACGGCTCGCAAGCCGATAATTTTTACCTGGAAGCCGCTCGCCAAATCAAAGCGCGTTTTCCCGAATGCTGCCTCATCAGTGACGTGGCGATGGACCCTTACAGCAGCGATGGGCACGACGGATTGGTAGGGGATGGTCAGATTCTCAACGATGCGTCTCTACCCATCTTGGCGGAAATGGCAGTGGCCCAAGCCCAGGCGGGTTTTGATGTGCTTGGCCCCAGCGATATGATGGACGGTCGCGTCGGTTATTTGCGCCAAGCGTTGGACATGGCCGGTTACGACCAAACAGGGATTATGTCCTACACCGCCAAATACGCCAGTGCGTTCTACGGCCCTTTTCGCGCTGCACTCGACAGCGCCCCCCGCGCTGATGAAGACATTCCGACCGATAAGAAGACCTACCAAATGGACCCGGCCAACGCCAACGAAGCCCTACGGGAAGCCAGCCTGGATACCCTAGAAGGGGCCGACTTTTTGATGGTGAAACCCGCCCTGAATTACCTGGACATCATCGCTTTGCTCAAAGCTAACAGTGAGCTGCCAATCGCTGCCTACCACGTCAGTGGAGAGTGCGCGATGTTACTGGCGGCTTGCCAAAATGGTTGGTTAGACTACGAACAAGCCATGCCGGAAACCCTACTGAGTATCCACCGGGCGGGTGCAGACGTAATTTTGACTTATTTTGCCAAAGACTACGCCCAACGGTGGCAGTCGGGGCAGTTTCACTAAAAATTGCCGATAAAAGACAGTTTGTGAGTCCGAGGCAGCAATGTGCTGGTCCGTGCGTTATACCGAAAGCCCCCCTTGGTAAATAAGAGATAATGAGACAGTACTTGAATTGGTTTTGGTGCGCGAGCGTACTGGTTTTCGCGCTCGGTAGTTGTGCGGTAGAAGACGATCCACCCATCAATATTCCTTTCGTAGAACAGGAATTCGTCCTAAACCTCTGGGAAGACCTAACGGATGACCCTAACAACGTATTGGAGATCAAGCTGCTGACGGTAGCGAACGAACCCTGTCTGAATACAACGATCCTGACGGAATTTAGCCGCAGTAACCAAGACCTAAAGGTTACCCTTTTCGATATACTAGACCCCGAAAACTGTGTAGTGGGCGAAGCGCCCGCCCAGGGCAGTCAAGCACTAGGGGGCGTGACGGAAACGGGCGTTTATCAACTCGAAATTGAGCTGAAAGATTTGGTTACGAACACGGGCCAACTCACCGTCCAGCCGGACTATTACGAAGTGGAAATGTCAGAATCTTCTGGTATCAGTTGGACGCACCAGCGTTTGTACCGTATTCCCAAAAATGCCCTCTGGGGATTCATTACTTACACGAACGGGGAGCAGCAAAGCCTAGCGGCTAACTGGTTAAACGAGCTAGCCGATTTTACTAGTTTCTTGGAAGTTGAACCGGGTTACTATGGCTACTTTAACCGAACAGACGCTACGGAACTAACGATTACCGGTGCACCGGAATTGGTAGATCAAGTTACTTTTCTCGTCGAGTTCGATGGCCAAATGGCTACCTTGGAGAGCGCCGTTGCCGACCTCCAAGCCCAGGCTACCGAAGGTTTGGAGTTCCGCATTTTTGACGATAAAGGTAACGTTTGGTAGTAAGTCGCTAAATTTCGGCTACGAGGTAAGCCGCCTGATTAATGGCGTGCTTAGCATCTAGTTCTTTTGCTTCGTGCGCGCCACCGATGAGGTGAACCTTCATGCCGCCCGTCTCTAGTGCCGCTTGCAGTTCCCGCAGTGGTTCTTGTCCGGCGCAGATGATGACGTTATCCACATCGAGCACTTGAATTTCACCATCTTTCTCTACGTGTAGGCCCGCGTCGTCCACCTTTTTATAGGCTAGCGAACCCATCATTTCCACCGCCTTCATTTTGAGACTGGCGCGGTGGGCCCAACCCGTGGTTTTACCCAGGTTTTTACCGTGCTTGCCACCGGAACGCTTTAGTAGATAAATTTCCCGTGGGGAAGCTTCTGGCTGTGCAGGCTGCAATGCGCCTCCAGCATTCATATCCATATCCACGCCCCACTCTTCCATGTATTTTTCGGTGTCTAAACTTGGCGATTCGCCCGCGTGGGAGAGGTACTCCGCCATGTCAAAACCGATGCCTCCCGCGCCGATGATGGCCACTTTTTTGCCAACGGGTTTTTGGTGGTACAAAACGTCTACGTAAGAC
>JBCDIR010000665.1:0-2610 GCA_038748735.1 Bacteroidota bacterium
ATTTATTACAACCAAAGCCACCCGAAAAATTCAAATCTTGTCCCATTTTTTAAGTCCGCATACCGGATATGCCTATCCAGCGGGTGCATTTCAAAATGTCGCGGATGCAAGAAAGAATCTCTGCGAACTCAGTGTTTCCTTCGCGCGCTCTGTGTGAACCGAAGTAGTACAGCGACAAAATGAAATGCACCCCATCTAGCTTAGCTAAACCTAGACCAGCTAATAAATTGTAACTATGACCCGATACCTCTTACTACTGCTGCTCCTAGGAGGATTGCTTCCGCTAGCGACTGCGCAACGCCCCGCCGCGCTGTTGAAAAAGGGTGACGCTGCGCTAGCGGTGCAGGATTATTATACGGCCATTCACTATTTTCAGCAGGTGTTGGAACGCAAGCCGGCTCCCGACGTCCACTTTCGATTGGCGGAGGCCGCGCGGCAATTTAAGGCGTTCGAACTGGCCAGCGAACACTACGACGCAGTCCTGGAAACGACGGCTATTTTGCAGTTTCCGTCTGCTTTTTTGGGACGTGCGCAGTGTGCCATTGCGCTGGGGAAGTACGCCCTAGCCGACAGCCTAGCCGGGGTGTTTCTGGACACGGGGCGGGGAAATCCGTTTCAAGAAGCTGCGGCACGTCAAGTGATGGCTAAAGCCCAGTGGGCCGTAGAAGCCCCCGCCGATTCCACCTGGACGACCGAACGACTCGGTCGGCGAATCAATACGCCCTACGGTGAATTTGCCCCCTACCTGGCGGGGGATTCGCTCTACTTTACCTCCTACCGTTTCGACAAAGACCAGGACCGCTACGATCCACCGCGCAAAATCAGTAAAGTATTATTTACGCTGGGTGGCCGACGGGGGCGACCGCTGGGACGCAATTTTAACGTAGACACGGCACATACCGCCCACACCGCCATCAACCGAGCTGGTGATCGACTCTATTTTTCGCGCTGTCGATTTACGCAGGGGGCAGCCATTCGGTGCGAGTTGTGCGTACGAAAAAAAGACCGTCGGAAACGCTGGGAGCGCAGCTACCAAGTACTACCCAGTCCCGTCAACGTGGCGGGTTTTCGGACGACCCAGCCCGCGCTGCGCTGGGATTCGTTGCAGCAAACGGAATACTTACTCTTTGCCAGCGACCGTCCGGGCGGCAAGGGTGATTTTGACCTGTGGGAAGTAGCTATTCCTGTCGGGGACCAGGACTGGTCTTCGCCCCGGCCATTAGCGCCGCTTAATTCCGCAGCGGCGGAAATGACGCCCCATTTTGCAACCGCAGCTAATGCCCTCTATTTCAGCACCACGCAAGCCCCCGGCTTTGGCGGTTTTGACCTCGTCCGGGCCGAGCGCGACGAAAAGGGAAATTGGTTATCCGTAGAAAATTTGGGCGCAAGTATCAATAGCAGTTACGACGACAATTATCCGTTCGTGGTCGACACCACAACCCTTTACTTTAGCTCTAATCGTCCCGGTGGGCGCTATTTAGACGCGGCGAGCAAAAGTTGCTGTCCTGATTTATTCTTGGCGAAACAAACCCTTCCCTTACCCGCCACGGACACGCTACCCGTTGTGGATACCAGCCAGTACGTCACCAGTACCGAATTGTCCGTTGAACCAAAACCCCTACGCGCTTACCGTTCACTAGAAGAATTTTTACCGTTACAGCTCTATTTTGACAACGATCATCCCAACCCCCGCACCCGGCAAACGACGACAAAACTGAGCTACGAGACGACCTACTTTGATTACCTCGCCCGGGAGGAAACCTACTATGATCAGTTTGCGGACGAAGACGCAGCGCAAGCCGCCGTAGCTACTTTTTTTGAAGAAGACGTAGCCGGAGGTTTCGCTAAGCTAGACCGCTTTTCGGAAATCCTCTTAGAACAACTCATGGCGGATAAATCGGTGGAAATTTTCCTCAAAGGCTACACCAGCCCGCGCGCCCGTGGCGATTACAATTTGCTACTGGGCAAACGCCGGGTGAGTGCGGTGCGCAATCACTTCGAGGCTTGGCGCAACGGTATTTTTACGCCGTATCTGGAGCGTGGCCAACTGGTGATTTCCGAAGTCTCCTTCGGAGAAACACGGGCTGCCACGGCGGCCCAGGACGAAAAAGCGGGCGAACGCTTATCCATTTACAGTCCCACCGCCGCGCGAGAACGCCGGGTCGAAATTGTTGAAGTGCGTAAAGAATAATATTTTACCGTACCGAACACCCCAGCAACTCCACCGGGCCGTCGCGGGTGACGAGCAGTCCGCGTAGCTCATCACCGATGGCTACTGGGCCTACGCCCGCCGGGGTGCCTGTGTAGATGAGGTCACCCATTTGCAGTTTGAAATATTGCGAAACGAAGCAAATGATGTCGGTTAGGGAAAAGAGCATGTCCTGGGACAAACCGTGTTGCACCCGCTCCCCGTTTTGCTCCAGGTAAAATTCAATATTCGACAAAGAAGGTAAGCGGTTAGGCGCGATGAAGTCGCCAATGACTGCCGAGCCGTCAAAGCCCTTAGCCAACTCCCACGGATGGCCTTTTGCTTTGAGTTCGGACTGTAAGTCGCGGGCGGTAAAGTCAATGCCCAAGCTGATTTCCTGAATGTAGTCCAAGGCAAATTCG
>JBCDIR010000666.1:0-2609 GCA_038748735.1 Bacteroidota bacterium
ACGTAAACCAGCATCGTATACCAACCGTAAAGTTCCAGCGCTTTAGCATTTGTCCAGCCGAGACCAGCATTTTGGTCCGTAGAGAGTGCTGTCAGGTACAGCACAAATATGGCTCGCATGCCATAGTAGGAAAAGCGCTCCCACATCTCCGTTAGAAATAGTACATACAAGCCAATCGGATGTCCAAACAATTGTGGCTGATTCTCTGGAGAATCAAGTTGCTGGTTTGCCATGATATTTTGTTGATTTACGGGTTTTGCTGGGAAAATTCGGACGTGTTCGGCCCGATACGGCGCTAAAATTAGCTTTTTTCGGCAATCACAGGCAGTTCTGCACGACTAAATATTGTTAGCACGGGGTTAAAATGTGCAAAATCAAATCTTTACAAAGCACTATTTACGGTTACTTGCGCGGATGCGTGGACCTACACTGTTTGCTTTTCGCTACATTTACGCTATGAAATCGACCATTTTTCACCTCCTATTGTTATGCCTTTTGAGCCAACTGTTGACCAATTGCCAACCGAGTTCTGCCGCTGAAAACACAGCTGCACTGCCTACTGATCTTTTCGTCGGTACCTACACCCGTACCGAAGGACACGTGGACGGCAAAGCGGCGGGTATCTACCACGCGCGTTTGACTACTGATAGTGTCGCTTTGTTGCGTACGCAAACGGGTATTGTGAACCCGTCTTACCTGACCTTGCATCCCAATGGGGAGGTACTCTACGCCGTCAGTGAGATTGGGTCACCGGAAGTAGACAGCAGCGGATGGGTATATAGTTATCACTTGGCAGGGGGAGAATTGGCATTGCTCAACCGCCAACCGACGCACAGTTTTGCGCCTTGCTACGTGAGTGTACACCCCGGCGGGCAGTGGCTGTACGTGGCGAATTACGTAGGGGGTATGTTGGTCCGCTACCCCTTGAACGGAGCGGGGGAAATCGGCCCAGCGAGTGATACTTTGCGCCTCAGCGGAAGTGGTCCCACGGCCCGTCAGGAGGCCGCGCACCCGCACAGTGCCGTACTGAGTCCCGACGGTGCTTGGGTGATGGTGGCCGATTTGGGGACAGACCGCGTGCATACTTTTTTTGCCGATCAAGCTACTTGGGAGGAAGCTACTTTCGTGCAATTGCCGGCGGGTAGTGGCCCGCGGCACCTCGCGTTTCATCCCGCGCAGCCGTACGCTTACGTCATCAACGAGTTGAACAATACCGTGACGGCCTTACACTACAACGCGGAGAATGGCGCGCTACAAATCAAGGAGTACTACCCCACGCTACCCACTGACTTTACGGAGGAGAACGTCAGTGCCGATATTCACCTCACCCCGGACGGGCGCTACCTCTACGCCAGTAATCGCGGACACAACTCGCTGGCCGCTTACGCCGTGCAACCAGACGGTGGCCTGCAATCCATTGGGCATTACCCTACGCGGGGCGACTTTCCACGCAACTTCGTCATTCATCCTTCGGGAGCATACCTGCTGGTTAGCAATCAGAATACCGATAATATCGTGCAGTTTAGTATTGACCTGGCTACGGGCGGGCTCACGTTCTTGCGGGAGTGGAGCGTTAAGACACCTGTTTGTCTTGCGTTTGAGCAATAGGTTCGTCAGCGGATAGCCTAGAGCAAGTATACGGCTGGGGTGGGGCCGTCGGCACCTACTTCAAAGTTGATCTGGAATACGATCTAGCTTACGTAATGATGATTCAATTGTCCCCTCATCATCAACTGGACTTGCGACAGTTGTTGCAGCAGTACGTCGCTAGCGCGGTGATGGATTAAAAAAAGCGTGACCGCCGAAGCCATCACGCTGGATTATTTACGGATTATTATAATAATTGGGATTACTAGGAGAATTTTGGGATGGATTTTATTCGTTGTCCGCCCAGGAAAAGCCGAAGCGGATTTCTACTTGTATAAAAGGGGTAGAAAGCTGTTCTGCTGCCAGACCGTAAGTACTACTTTGGCCCGCAAAGCGGTAGCCGCCGTCCAGCGTTAGCCGAGCAAACTGAAATACGTTTAGTTCGAGGCCTACTTGGGGTTGGAAGATGAAAAGCCGATCATCGCCCTCTTCGGAATTGCGCCAAACGCGGGCGGGCCCAGCCGTGAGTCCAAAACGCGGGTGTATCCAACGCATAGCGCCCGGGGCTACCCCGATGATGAGTCCTTGGTAGCGGAAACTGTACGTAGGATCGTTGGGGGATAACGTAATCTGCTCCCGACTGCTGGTACGCATCCAACCTAGGTATAATTCTCGGTTGAATTCAACGCCCAGGCTCGTACCGCGCAGGGGAACCCATTCTTCTGCACTGAAGTTAGCGAATTGGTAACTCGTTCCTATCCACGAACCGGAATACCGAAACTGCTTGCGGTTAAACAAGGTCTCCTCCGTACTTTGGGCCAAACAACTTCCCCCAAAAAGAGACAGGTTTAGAAATAGGATAAGGACAAATCGCATGAAATGGGTTGGCTTCTATCGTTATGGATGAACTTGTTTAATAATAGCTGCGATAGCCAAAAATCAGCAATTTTGGTGCTAATCGAGGGACGCACGGAGCCTAATAGCAGGGCTATTAAGGCGAGTACGGTACGAAAAATAGCGAC
>JBCDIR010000667.1:0-2602 GCA_038748735.1 Bacteroidota bacterium
GTCGCATCAATGGTGCGCTCGGCGGCAATGCCACGGCGTTGAATACGCTGGAGCAAGACGTCGGTCGACGCTTGCAGATAGATGACCAGATCAGGATTCGGGGCATCAATTGTCAGCTTCTGATAGCAAACTTTTTGGAAATTTAGTAAACCGATTTCTTCGGACAATGCGACATTTTGAAATGCACCCTTTCATTTGGTAAAATTATTATCAACGCTAGTGCTACTGTTCCAGGGAACTGCCCAGTTCGTTATCGTAGGTGGATGTCCAAGACGCTACGGGACCAAAATCTCGCCCGTCGAGGAACAGCTTGCTGGCCGTGGTTTCGCCAATTTGGGTAAACGCCTGCCCGTGCTGTTGCAAGGCAGCTTCGAGTGCTTCCACCTGTTCGGGAGCTGCGCTAACGACGACCCGGCTTTGGCTTTCACCGAACCAGTAGGCATCTCTGCGCATGTCCGTGGCTTGCTTGACGGTAAAACCGAGGCCGTTGGGCATGGCGCTTTCCACCAAAGTTACGAAAAGTCCCCCCTCCGAAACGTCATGGGCCGACGCAATTAACTTTTCCTTAATGAGCGTATTAACGACCGCTTGCAGCGCATATTCCGTCTCCAAGTCAAAGTGGGGCGGAGGAGAATGATGCACATCGTGTACGACGCGCAGGTATTCCGAGCTGTTGATATCTTCGTGGCTGGTGCCCAATACGTATATCTGGTGTCCCGCCGCTTTGAAGTCGAGCGTCATGCGTTGGTTATGGTCATCCAAAACGCCCAGCATCCCGATGGTTGGCGTCGGGTAAACGGGTTCCGTTTTATCACCAAAAACCGATTGGTTGTAAAAACTCACGTTACCGCCAGTGACGGGGGTGTCGAACTTGCGGCAAGCGTCCCCCATACCCTTAATGGCGTGGACGAACTGGTAGTACACTTCGGGATTATAGGGGTTGCCAAAGTTCAGACAATTGGTAATGGCCACGGGTTGACCGCCGGAGCAAACGATATTACGGGCCGCTTCCGCGACGGCAATCATCGCGCCTTGGTAAGGATCGGCGTAGACGTAAGCGGAGTTACAATCCGTAGTAACGGCTAATGCTTTTTCGGTTCCCTTCACGCGTACGAGCGCCGCGTCACTAGGGCGATTGACACTCATAGAATTGGTACGAACCATGCTGTCGTACTGCTCGTAAATCCAGCGCTTGGAAACGATATTCGGGGAGGCGAATACTTGTTTGGCCGTAGCCAGTACATCCTCCGTGTCGGCAATCTGGTCGAGGTCGAAAGCCGCAATTTTATCGAAATAAGCGGGACGGCTATACTCGCGTTGGTATACGGGCGCACCGCCACCCAGGACAAGCGGATCTGCGGGTACGTCGGCTACGAGTTCCCCTTCGTGGTAGAACTCCAAGCGACCCGTATCCGTGACCACGCCAATTTCTTCACACTCTAAATCCCATTTGTCAAAAACGGCCAGTAGCTTATCTTCTTCCCCTTTTTGGCAAACGATGAGCATCGTTCCTGGCTTTCACTGAGCAGAATTTCGAAAGGAACCATATTGGTCTGACGGGTGGGTACTTTACTCAGGTCGATACGCATGCCCGTACCGCTCTTGGCGCTCATCTCGCTGGTGGAGCAGGTGATACCCGCCGCGCCCATGTCTTGCATACCGACTACGGCACCCGTTTGGATAACTTCGAGGCTGGCTTCGAGGAGGAGTTTTTCTTGGAAAGGATCGCCTACCTGTACGGCGGGCAGGTCTTCGGCGGAGTCTTCCGTCAAATCTGCCGAGGCGAAAGTAGCGCCGTGGATGCCATCTTTACCCGTAGCGGAACCGACGATGAATACCGGATTGCCCGGCCCGTCTGCGCAGGCGGAGACCGTCTCGCCCGCTTTCACAATACCGACGGACATGGCATTGACGAGAATATTCTGATTGTAGCAATTGTTGAAGTACACTTCACCACCTACGGTAGGAACGCCAAAGCAGTTGCCATAATCCCCGATGCCGCTGACTACCCCCAGCACCAAGCGTCGCGTGTGGGGCAAGTCGACATTGCCAAAACGCAAAGAGTTCAGCGCCGCAATGGGTCGAGCGCCCATCGTGAAAATATCGCGGTGGATACCCCCTACGCCCGTGGCTGCTCCCTGGTAGGGTTCGATGGCCGAAGGGTGATTGTGTGACTCGATTTTGAAGGCACAACCCAAACCGTCACCAATATCCACTAAACCCGCATTTTCTTCGCCAGCCCCGACCAACAAGCGCGAGCCGTCGCGGGGTAAGGTCTTGAGCCAAGTGATGGAATTCTTGTAAGAACAGTGTTCGGACCACATGACCGAAAAAATACTGAGTTCGGTGAAATTGGGCGTACGGCCCATGATCTCACAGATTTGGTCGAATTCTGCGGCATTTAAGCCTAAATTCTGAGCAACTTCGGCGTTGACGGCCACGGCGGTAGCGGACATGAAAGTGGTATTGTTGAATGAAGTCGCAAAGATAATAACCTATTCCATACTGTGGGATAATACACCGGCTATTGCGTGCAAAAGACTATCGCTACACGCCAGCCAACACCCTGGAAGATGGGCAGTGTTGAAAATGTATAAATAAA
>JBCDIR010000668.1:0-2601 GCA_038748735.1 Bacteroidota bacterium
AGAGTGGCCTGGAGCTAGGAGAACTGGACGCGGTGGCGTTTTACGATAAACCCTTCCTGAAATTCGAGCGCCTGCTGGAGACCTACTACGGTCACGCACCGCAGGGCCTCAAAAGTTTCATCCGCTCCATGCCCGTATGGATTAAGGAAAAGATTTTTTTGAAGCAGCAGTTACGCAAAGCCCTGCAACCCTTTCTGGGCGAAGGGCAAAATATGCCGCGCCTGGTCTTTCCCGAACACCATCTGTCCCACGCCGCTAGCGCGTTTTATCCCTCACCTTTCGACGAAGCGGCTATCCTCACCATCGACGGGGTAGGAGAGTGGGCCACGGCGAGCATCTGCTACGGGGAGGGCAACCGCATCAAAATTTTGCAAGAACTCCGCTTTCCCGATTCGCTGGGTTTACTGTACTCTTCGTTTACACAGTTTTTGGGCTTCCGCGTCAATTTTGGCGAATACAAGCTAATGGGGCTAGCTCCTTACGGTAATCTCCAGGACCCGGACACCCAGACTTACATCCAAAAAATAAAGGAGGAACTCATCGACATTAAACCCGATGGGTCCATTCGGCTCAACGCCAAATATTTCTCCTACGCCACGGGTGATCGCATGATTGACGCACAGCGTTGGGGGGCGCTTTTCGGTTTTCCCCTACGGGCCGGCGAATCGAAATTTGAGCAAAAGCACTGTAATCTGGCCATTGCGATCCAAAAAGTGACGGAAGAAGTGGTGCTTAAAATGGCGGCGGAGGCAGCTCGCCTAACGGGTTCCAAGAACGTCTGTCTAGCGGGCGGTGTAGCCCTCAACTGCGTGGCCAATGGTCACCTGCAACGTACGGGTATCTTTGAAGAAGTGTGGATTCAGCCCGCTGCGGGTGACGCGGGCGGTTCCCTCGGTGCGGCTTTGGCGGCGGAGCATATCTTCTTTGAGCAAGCGCGTCAACGCGACACGAAGGTAGCGGACGGCATGCAGGGGGCGTACCTGGGGCCCGAATTTTCGGCTATTGACATTGAACAGACGGCCAGCAAGTATCAAGCGGTCTACCACCAACTCTCGGACGCCGACTTGTACGAGCGGGTGGCAAAGCACTTAGCCGACGGAGCAGCCATTGGTTGGTACCAGGGCCGGCAGGAGTTCGGCCCGCGCGCGCTGGGTAACCGTAGTATTCTCGGTGATCCACGCAATCCAGAAATGCAGCGGAAGCTCAACCTAAAGATCAAATTTCGGGAAAGTTTCCGTCCGTTTGCCCCTTCGGTGCTGGCGGAAGACTGCCAAGAATACTTCGATTTAGATGCAGATAGTCCGTACATGCTGTTGGTCTCTCCCGTGGGGCACCATCGGCGGAAGGAATTACCAGCGGACTACGCGAGCATGCCACTAAACGAAAAAATTAACGTACAACGCTCGGACGTACCCGCCATTACGCATATCGACTTTTCGGCCCGCGTACAGACGGTACACCGCGAGACGAACCCCCGTTACCACGCCCTCATTTCGGCCTTCAAACGCTTGACGGGTTGTAGCTTGGTGGTCAATACCAGCTTCAACGTGCGGGGCGAACCCGTGGTGTCCAACCCGGATGACGCGTTCCGCTGCTTCGTGCGCACCAATATGGACTATCTGGTGATGGGTAATTACTTGTTTGTAAAAACAGAACAAAACGAAAACGCGAAAATCGCCGCTGCGAAGGCGGAGGCTTTTGCGTTAGATTGAAGTGCTCTCTATTATGCTGGCAGCCAGCGTCACTTGGGTAGCACAGAGGTGCGCTGAGGTTTTTGTGGCGTTAGTTTGAGATCTTTAGGACGGCAACTCTAGCGGTTCCCGTTGCTCGGTTGACACAGTGATTCAAAAACAGCACGAATACAAAATGGGGTTTGGCGGACCAATAATTAGTAAAGCGCTTCACTTTAAGCGTACTGATTATTTGTCCGCCCCCCAAAATCACATTTTTTATTCTGCGCAATAATAAGGACTTATGGAATTTCTAAGGGATTTATGGGGCTTCATCAAAGAGCGCCGCAAGTGGTGGCTTGTACCAATGGTATTGATTTTGTTACTCATTGGCGCACTGATCATCTTTGCCGAAGGATCGGCGGTGGGGTCGTTTATGTATACTTTGTTTTAGCGTAATATGGAAAAGAAAGCTAAAACTTCACCCTACGAATCGGTACTGGCGGTGGGATTCTTGCTGTTGATGCTGTACCGTTTCGTGTGGTTACACGATCATTTTTTGTTGGGTATCATTGCGTTTGTCCTGCTGGCACTGTTGTCGAGTCGAGTAGCGGACGGCGTACACTGGGTATGGCAAAAGCTGACGTACGCCATCGGCTGGGTGATGAACCGCGTCCTGATGACGGTGATCTTCTTCGTCTTCCTTACGCCGATTGCTTTGTTGTACCGCCTCTTTCGGGGGAAACCCGAAGAGCGGGAGGATACGGTATTCGTGGAACGCAATCACTGGTATACGAGCAAGGATGTGGGCTCGCCGTGGTAGTGGGCTGATGATGAGTGAGTTGGAACACTTTTCTTTGTATATTTGTTAGCCAATTAACGATTCGTAAAATTTCACGTTCTATGCTGTCAGTCAGTCAGATGAAGCTGG
>JBCDIR010000669.1:0-2600 GCA_038748735.1 Bacteroidota bacterium
CCCGTTTATCCAGAATTGCTAGCGTGGGTATTCATTCAACGCAAGGACTACCGCAACGCCTTCCGCCAAGTAAAGGCCCTCGACCGCCGCTTCGATGAGAACGGCCAACGCATCTTTGACTTGGCTAGAGTGGCGGAGCAAGACAAGGACTACGACGCTGCCATCCGCGCCTACGACTACATCGTGGAAGAAAAGCAGCAGGCCTCTACGCTCTACCTCCCTGCTAAGCGTCAGGCCCTGCGGGTGCGCCGCTTCAAACTAGTAGATGGCTACGCCTACACCCAGGAAGACTTGGCCACCCTGGAAGCGCAATACGTCAGTTTCCTAGGCGAGTTTGGTTCTAATAAAGCCACGGCGGACATTGTCATCGAACTGGCGGAGTTGCAGGCGCTCTACATGAATAAGTTGGAACCCGCCACCAATCTCCTAGCGGAGATGATTGAGTACCCCGGCATCAACGAAACGGTGAAGGCCAACGGTAAACTGGCCCTGGCCGATTACTATCTTATGCAGGGCGATATTTGGGAAGCTACGCTGCTGTATTCGCAAGTGGACAAGGTGTTCAAAGAAGGACTACTGGGCCACGAGGCGCGCTTCCGCAATGCGCGTTTGGCCTACTTCAACGGTGATTTTCAGTGGGCACAAGCGCAATTTGACGTCCTCAAAGCCTCCACCTCGAAGTTGATTGCCAATGATGCTTTGGACTTGTCAGTCTTTATTATGGATAATCTCGGCTTGGACACCACGGCGCAGGCCCTACAAATGTACGCGGATGCGGAGTTACTGGTATTTCGCAATCAATTTACGCAGGCGTTTGAGCAGTTGGATACGTTGGCTAAGCAATTCCCGGAGCATACCCTCCAAGACGATATTCTCTACCTCAAAGGGCAGATTTTTCGGAAGCAGCGGGATTACGAGCAAGCGGCCAGCTACTACGAGCGCGTAGTGGAGCAATTCCCCGAAGACATTCGCGCCGATAACGCGCTGTTTGCCTTAGCGGAAATCAAGGAGCGCTTTCTCGACCAAACCGAAGCGGCCAAAACGCTCTACGAGAACCTCTTCATCGATTATTCTAACAGCACTTTTGCGGTGGAGGCACGTAAGCGATACCGTTTGCTGCGGGGGGATAATATTTAGTGTTGATTGCTGAGTCGTTTCGAGATTTTATGCTTACACATGATCAATTACACCAGAAAAACGTTTTCTGACCCTCCTACTTTAGCAATTCCCCGAAGCGCTCCCATCCCTTCCGTGGCAGCGCGATGGGCCGCTGCTTGCCGGACCACGTAAAGGTTGACATCCGCTCCTCGCCCAGCCATACTTCTACGGTCGTAGTCTCCGTATCGGCGGGCGTCATACCTGCGGGTGGCGCAATGAGCTGCGTACCGGGTTGCAGGACCGTATGTTGCTTTTCACCGC
Organism: Bacteroidota bacterium; assembly: GCA_038748735.1. Taxonomy (GTDB): domain Bacteria; phylum Bacteroidota; class Bacteroidia; order Chitinophagales; family Saprospiraceae; genus Lewinella. Next base: position 1,420 of record JBCDIR010000669.1, read on the forward strand.
TGGCCAGTTGCTGCTGCGTGCTGTTATTCACCCGTTTCCAGCGCAAAGTGATCGGTGCTCCTCCTGGATAATCGGACAAGATGGCCAGTTGTGGCTTTTTCGCATCGCCCACAGCCGCCGCGACGATGGGCGCGTACAGATTCCCCAATTCTCGCATCAGCACCTTGTGCCGACCGTAATAGTCAATGGCCGACCACGATGGTCCCGGCCAGCAGTCGTTGAGCTGCCAAAATGTGGTACCCATGCAAAAACCGTAGTGCAAGCGGTGCGACAGAATCGCCCGCCGTATCCCCTCGTACTGCACCTGCTGCGATTGCGTCACGAAAGACTCAAAGTCGTCGGCTGGTTCGCCGTATTTCTCGGTAAACTCGCCAATGAGTCCGTTACCAACGTAGCTCTTTTGATGGTGGTCCATCACGGGGCTGTCCAGCGCCCACTGCGTGCTGTCGGCGAAGGCAGCGATGGTCGCCATTTCCGGAAAGGACTGAAAGCCGTACTCGTTCATGTAGCGCCCGACCTTGGTTTCGTAACCGGAAAAATCGTCTGGTCCGTGCCAAACGCCCCAGTAGTGGAGCGTGCCGTGGCCCCGGTTTTCCACTTTAGTATACGAGCGCAGGGGCGTGGTATGGGTGTAGAAACGCTCGGGGTCCTCTTCCGCTAAAATCTCAGGAATCAAGTCTTGGAAAATCACCTCATAGCTATCGAACATCGCTTGCTCGTCTTTACCTCTGATGCCGTACTTATCCTGCCAGCCCCAGTTGCGCATCGCCAAGTACACCTCGTTATTCCCACACCATTTAATGATGGAAGGATGGTGGCGCAAACGCCGGATATTTTCGCGCACCTCGGCGGCTACGTTCTCCTTAAATTCCGGATAAGACGGATAGGCCGCGCAGGCAAACATAAAGTCCTGCCACACCATTAGCCCCAGCGAATCGCACTGGTCGTAGAAGTGCTCATCTTCGTAGATGCCACCGCCCCAAATGCGCACGAGGTTCAGATTGGCGTCGCGTGCCTGTACCAGCAGGTTCGTCTTTTGCTGCGGCGTTATGCGCGTCAGCACGCCGTCCTGCGGGATGTAGCTGGCTCCTTTGGTGAAAATTGGACGCCCGTTGACCCGGAAGAAGAAAGAAGTGCCATATTCGTCCGGCCGCTGTATTAACTCGACGGTTCGGAGGCCA
>JBCDIR010000670.1:0-2594 GCA_038748735.1 Bacteroidota bacterium
ACCTCCGCCCGCGCCAGCTGGTCCGAGAGCACACCACCGGAAAAGAAGGGCGGGTTGCTAACGATCAAGTCAAAACGAGCGTCCTGTTGATCCGTAAAATCCTGAATAGACTGTGCCGCGACGGTCATCCGCTCCCTGAACGGGCTGGCCTCGGCATTGGCCTGGGCTTGGACTGCGGCAGCTGCGTCTATTTCCACCCCCGTCACCAGTGCCGCTGGCTGGCGCTGGGCCAGCATGAGGGCAATCAGGCCGGTGCCCGTACCAATATCCAGTATGGTCTGTACCTCCGCCACCGGCGCCCACGCGCCGAGTAGCACGCCGTCCGTGCCGACTTTCATGGCACAAGCGTCTTGCTGGATAGTGAATTGCTGAAACTGGAAATCGGGAGTACGTGTCGTTGTCATAAGAGGCTGTTAAGATTTGGCTTTTGAAAATTGTTATAGGGCATTTTTTTGTCCATTGAGGCACCAAAACCGGAGTTTGGCCTCAGCCAAATGAGGATTTTGGGAACGAAAAGGGGCGAGAAAAGGATCATAACAAAGTCGAAGTGTTAAATTTTAACAGCCTCTAAGTCCTGCTACCTTTTACCGCAGTTTTAGCGCCAGCTAAAACGATCGACTACCCCTTCCCATCAATCATACCCATTTGGTGCAAGATCGGCAATTGCCCGCCGTAGGCCTTGGCGACACTAGCTTCCGTGAAGGTCGTGGCCGTAGGGCCGTAAGCGATGAGGCGCTGGTTGAGGAGGATGACTTGGTCGAAATAACGTTGGACGGAAGATAGATCGTGATGCACCACCAGGAGTGTTTTGCCCTCGGTGGCCAAGCGTTGGAGGACGGTGATAATTTTCTCCTCCGTCGTAACGTCTACCCCCACAAAAGGCTCGTCTAGCAGGAAAATATCCGCCTCTTGGCAGAGCGCACGGGCCAGGAAGACGCGCTGTTGTTGCCCGCCGGATAGTTCGCCAATTTGCCGTTCACGCAAGTCCGTGATACCGAGTTCCGCCAGTGCAGCATCGGCTTTTTTACGGTCCTCGCGGTGTAAACGCTGAAAGACACGCTTGTGCGGGTAGCGGCCCATCAGTACCACGTCGTAGACGGTGGCGGGGAAACTCCAATCGACCTCACTTTTTTGAGGGACATAGACCAACTCACGACGCTGCGTTTCCACGGGCTGACCGTTGACGAGAATTTCGCCCGAGGCGGGTTCGATGAGGCCCAGAATAGCTTTGAACAGGGTTGATTTACCAGCACCGTTCGGTCCTACCACACCGTAAATGTGCCCTGGGTTAATCCGCAGGTGAATGTTACTCAGTACCCGCTTGCGTTCGTAAGAAACGGAAAGGTCGTCAATTTGAATAACGGTGGCAGGAGTATTCATATTCCTCGGTTTAGCTGTCGCACCATGAACAAAAAACTACCCAACATCAGTGCGATGATGATGCCGAAAAGCCAGCTTTTTTCTCCGTTTTTATCTGGGGATAAATCGCTGCTATTGCCCACTTTATTTAGCGTCAAACCTTCGACGATGGTCTGCGCATTGTGGCGCAACATGTCCAGGTAGGTCCCCGCTGGGCCAGTGGGTTCGCCCAACGAATCTGCGTAGAGGCTGCCACCAATGATCACCTCATTATCGTTGGCGATAATTTGTAAGACTTTGGGGTTAAGCGTACTTTCGATGAACACGGCGGGTACACCCGTTTCTTGTAAAATACGGTTGAGTCGACGAATATCGGAGGTTTGTACATCCGCGTCCGTAGACGTACCAAGTACGGCTTCCACCCGCATACCGTAGCGTTCGCCGAAGTAGCGAAAGGCGTCGTGCGAAGTGATGAGTATCCGCCTGTTTTTGGGAATCGTACGCAGCATTTGGGCGATTTCTTGGTCTGTATCCAGCAGTTGTTGGCGGTAGATTCCGTAGTTGAAATTGAATTCCTCGGCGTACTGCGGGGCCAGGGTTACCAGGGCGTCGCGGATGTTGCGTAAGTAAATCAGGCCATTTTTACCCGACATCCAGGCGTGCGGATCAGCGGAATTGGCGTACTCGTCACTCTCGATTGCCGCTATCCCCTCCGTGATGGTGGTAATACGGCCCGTGAAACCCGAGTTGTCCACCAATTCGTCTATCCAGCCCTCGAACGTCAGGCCGTTGCGTAGTACTAGATCGGCACGGGCCACCAGTTGCGCATCCGTGGGCGTCGGTTCGTAGGTGTGGGGATCGCCTCCGATACTGACAATGGACTCTACTCGTATGAGGTTACCGCCAATGACTTCCGCCATATCTTTAAACATGGAAGCGGTAGCAACTACCAACGGACGCTCTGCTTCGCTTTGCGCTAAGCTATTGTTGGGTAATACGATGAGCGTCAGGAAGAAACAACTCAGCACTTTGAAGAAAAACAACGCTGCGCCACGCTGTATCTTCTCCGTGTGCGCCGAACCATAGCCGTTAAGTAGCTTAGCGGAACCGTTAACGTACTTGTTCATCATGAAATAATTAGTCCTATTTTTCTTGCACAAATAAATGCTGCGCCACCTTCTGCGATACCGCCACCTGCTGACCGTCCTGGATGGCTAATTGTAAGTATCGGAGGC
>JBCDIR010000671.1:0-2594 GCA_038748735.1 Bacteroidota bacterium
AGGCGGCGCGTCGGCGCGCGGAGCGCGCAAGGACGAGCGGGTGCAGCGGTAGGGGCACGCCCAACGTGGCTGCCCCTAAAGCGGAACACACGGTGCCGACCACGCCCGCAGCGTGGGAAGGGACGGCCCCAGAAAAATACAACATTTGTCATCTTACAGACTTGCCTTTATCAATACCCCCCAAAATACCGCCGCAGCAACCACTCTAAGCTAAGCAGCAGCAGCATCAAGAAGAAGATACCCTTCAAATTGATGAGCGAACGCGTATTAACCGTATCGTACAAAACGGGCTTGACCGTTCCTCGCTCAGCGAGCAATTGAGGTAGGGAGGCGACACTAGCGGGCGAAAGCAATTCACCGCCATAACGCTGGCTGAGGAGACGCAGTAAATTGTGATCCGCCGTGGTAGCGAAGCGCTCTAGCTGAATCGGTTGCACACTGAAACGGCCACCGTAACTGAGGTTTTCCGTCCCCGTATTGACGCTGGCGCTGAAGCGATAATTGCCCACCGGCAAAATACCCGCATTGAGGCGGTAGCCCTGACCCGTGGGGTTGAAGGTATAGCTGAACTCACGGCCATCTTCATCGGTGATGACGAGGGAAGCAGATGGATCATTGATGAGTTCGTAGTTGTCGTTATAAAGTTCGGCGTCGAAGATGATGGGTTCGTTTTCGTCGAAAATATTCTTGGCGAGGCTGACGCGGAAGCGGCGCTTGTCATCCTTGACACTGAGGTACTGGATGATTTGGCTGACTAGCTCGTTGTAGCGGTCGTGGTTTTTCTTATCTAAGTAATCGAACATCCGCCATTTCCAGATACCCGTAGCGGCGAAGACGGCTTGGCGGCGGCCAGCGGACTCCCCCAATACAAGGAGCGGATAATCACTATTGACGCGACCAATGCGTTGGTACAGCAAAGTAGATGCGTTTCCGCCCGGCATGAACGTACCAAAAGGTGCCGTAACGGGTGGCAGCGCAGTCATAACCGAGCGGACCTCTTCGTCGACGTTGAAAAGGCTGAAACTACTGGCGAGGTGTGGCTCTACTTCGTTGGTATTACGACCATTAGAATTGATACGGAGCAAGTCCTGTACGCCGTTAAAACGTCCGAAGTCTAGCGCTTGACCGGCCATATACAGGGTGGGAATATTAGCTGCGGCTAAATCTTCGATCACCTGATTGACGGCAAATTTGTTACTCGGCAACTGATGCAAAATGACCAAATCATAATCCCGAACGTTAGCGGTAAAGCTGCTCGCGTAAGCGACTTCTACTTCATTATTACGCCCTTCGCTAATGGCCTGTTTGAGCGCCGAAAGATCGGGATGTGGGGCGTGGGCGAGTAGTAGTACTTTTTGTCGAGCTTCGAGTATGTCGACGTAGATATCACGGCTATTGTTAACGGTCGTTACCTCGTCGGCGACGGTACCCAGGCTGATACGGTAGCGATTGGGACCACTGACTTCCGCGTCGAGGATAAATTCGCGGGTGAGGAAGAAGTCATTGCGGTTGACGGTAACGGATTCGTTGACCAACTCGCGGCGGCGTCCATTCTCGATGCGGGCGATGCGCAGCGGCACCGTACTGCCCGCAGCGTTCTGGGCAGCGATGTCGACTTGGATAGAAAATTGATCGCCGAGGTAAGCGATTTTATTATGAAAAACACGTTTGATGATGAGGTCCTTTTGGACCGTTGTATCCCCCAAACCGATGGTGTACACGGGGGCGTTCAGCTTCACATCCGTATAGACAGGGGTAGCCCCTTCGTTGTAAATCCCGTCCGAACCGATGATGACGGCACCGAGGTTTTGGTTACTGTACAAATCATAAATCTGCCGCAAAAGACTGGCAAGATTGGTGCGCTTGTCCCCAAAGGAAAAATCGAGCGTATCGCGGAGGTCTTCGCCAAAAGTGAAGGTTTGGAGATCATATTCCTCACCGAGCTTGGTGGCCAATTGCTGCACGGATTGCACGTAAGTGGCACTGTCCGTACCTACCCAACTGGCCGCCACGGATTCTGAGCCATCCTGCGCCAAAATGACCACTGGCTTTTGCGAACGGGTCTCCGTCGAGCGTAATATTGGTCCTAACAACAGGAAGACGAGCGCCCCAATAGCCAGAAAACGCAGAACGCTAAGTAGGCTAGTCAGCCACGAAGGGGCTTCCTTGAAACTATCGTCCCGAAAGTACAAAACGGCGGCGTAGGCCAAACCTGCTAACACACAAAAAGCCAAAAACCACGTGGGGTACGAAAAGCTCAGTCCCTGCATTTTTCAGTTGTTTTCTGGGAACAGCACGAAAATTAGTTGCTATTTCATTTGCTGCGCAATTATAGAACTTGTTTAAAAACATCTCACAATGTCCAAAATCGTCCTTTTGTCGCTACTTTTCGTACCGTACTCGCCTTAATAGCGATGCTATTAGGCTGTGTGCGTCCCTCAATTAGCATCAAAATGACTGACTTTTGCCTATCGCAGACATTGTTAAACAAGTTCATAAAGGCTGCCAAAGGTAAGGTAATTTTCTGGAGTTATATTAGACATTATGAACACAACTTGTTATAGGTCTAAACTTGCTCTTTTCGGCGCTATCTG
>JBCDIR010000672.1:0-2591 GCA_038748735.1 Bacteroidota bacterium
AACAACCAGTACCACAGCGTGTACTACCATAAGCTAGGTACTCCACAATCTCAGGACGAACTCGTCTTCCGCGACGATGACGCCCCTGACCATTATCACTATGGCTACATGACCGAGGACCACCGCTTCTACATCATGTTCGACGCCCCCGGTACCGATGGCTTTGCAACCTATTATAAAGATGTAGCCAACGACGGTGAGTTTGTGGCTCTTTTTCCCGGTTACGAAAGCAAGAACAGTGTTATTCACAATATTGGCGAACGCTTCTTTGTTTTGACCAATATTGACGCTCCTAACTACCGCTTGGTAGAAATAGATATCAATAATCCCGAACCCGAAAATTGGCAGGAAATCATTCCCGAAACGGAAAACCTACTGCAAAACGTGGGCGCAGGTGGTGGCTATTTATTTGCCAATTACTTGGAAAAAGCCACGGATCGTTTCTACCGTCTCAACTACGACGGTACGGATCGCCAAGCTATCGAACTACCAGGAACGGGCAGCGCGGGCGGTCTTAATGGTAAAGAGTCGGACGAGGTGTTGTTTTATACCTTCACTTCCTTTACTTATCCACCGACGATCTTCAAATACAACGTCAAAACGGGGGAATCGGAACCGTTCTTCAAAGCTAAATTACAGTTTGAACCCGAGGACTACGTAGAAAAGCAAGTCACGTACAAAAGCAAAGACGGTACGGAAGTGAGCCTATTTTTGGTCCATAAGAAGGGCTTGAAAATGAACGGCAACAATCCGGCTTACTTGTACGGCTACGGCGGTTTCAACGTCAGTTTGTCGCCCAGCTTTAGTGCTTCGCGCTTGGTGCTGCTGGAAAACGGCGGCATCTTCGCCATGGCCAATCTACGGGGTGGCGGCGAGTACGGCGAAGCCTGGCACGAAGGTGGTATGTTGTTGAACAAACAGAACGTTTTTGACGACTTCATCGCCGCTGGGGAATACCTCATTGACGAGGGGTACACTAGCACAGAAAAACTAGCGATTGCCGGAGGAAGTAACGGCGGCTTGCTCGTAGGCGCGTGTATGACGCAGCGTCCGGACCTATTTGCGGTGGCTTTTCCTGCCGTAGGCGTCATGGACATGTTGCGGTACCATAAGTTCACCGTCGGTAAAGGTTGGATACCCGAATACGGTTCCAGTGATGATTCTACTCACTTTACCAATTTGATCAAGTACAGTCCGCTACACAACCTCAAAGCAGGCGTCAACTATCCGGCTACGATGGTCACCACCGCCGATCATGACGATCGCGTAGTACCCGCTCACAGCTTCAAGTTCGCCGCCCAGCTCCAACAGAGCCACGAGGGAGATAATCCCGTCCTCATCCGTATCGCTACGGACGCGGGCCACGGGGCGGGCAAACCCATTGGTAAAATCATCGAAGAACAGGCAGATTTGTGGTCGTTCTTCTTCTACAACACGGATTCAGCGGTAGAGTACGTGGAAGGGCAATAATTCGGTAACGAATTGTCAGGAACTTGGCAATAAGTATAACCGTTGCGTTTCTCTCACCATTGTGCTAATGTGAGAGAAACGCAACGGCCATTCATTGGCGTTGCTGGGCTTGGACTGAAAACACGGCTTCAACGACTCGCAGCGTATTTTATAATTAACTCCGTGAAGTACCTCTTATTGTACCTGAACCTGAGCTGCTGTCTCGTTGCTTGCACGACGTCCGATAGCGGTTCCCGAACCATAAATTCCAACACTATGGCTACCATTACCATCTACACCAACTCGAATAGTGATTTGCAGGTTGTTGCGGGCGATTGGCAGTCTTCTTCCCCGCTTTTGACCGATTTGCGCCAAGCGCTCTCCAGTTATTCCTATACGCTACGGATGCTCGGTAGTAAAGCGGAGACGGATGCTTTTAATGAAGACCGTCGCCAACGTATACTGTACCTGGAAACGGAAGGGGATACCGAAAAAATACTAGCTATTCTACGTGGCTTTGAGGACCTCGTTGAGGCGGCGCACGTCAAGGTACCGGGCAGTGATCCGGATGGAATGTGATTCGCTAGTTCGTCCTACTCAAATCCATTTCATTGTCGTTTTGCGTCCCTTTCGCAAAAGCCGTTAAATTTGCAATGGTCGTATCCGCAATGTTCTGCAAAGCCGTTTCCGTCAGAAACCCCTGGTGACTGGTGATAAGGACATTTTTGAACGTCATCAGACGGGCGATGGTATCGTCTTGCAGCATATCCTTGTCGGAATGATCTTCGAAGAAAAGGCCATCTTCTTCCTCGTAGACGTCGATGCCGAGTGAGCCAATCTGTCCCGATTTCAAACCCGCTACTACTGCTTTGGTATCAATCAACCCGCCCCGACTGGTGTTAATGAGCATCACGCCGGGTTTCATTTGCTGAATACGCTCGTGGTTGATGAGGTAGCGCGTATCCTCGTTGAGGGGCACCTGCAAGGAGAGAATGTCGGATTGTCGAATAACGGTAGCTAGATCCGTATACGTTACACCGTCCAATGCCGCCATCTCATCATTTGGATACAGGTCAAAAGCCAGTACTCGGCAACCAAATCCACGCAGAATCCGAATGAGTACCTGCCCAATCTGTCCCGTA
>JBCDIR010000673.1:0-2589 GCA_038748735.1 Bacteroidota bacterium
GGACCGCTCTCTCGGCTCGGCCGAGATCGCTGTGGGTAGCAGGACATAGGACGCCGTCACGTTGTTCAGGCAGCTATGGCCTACCGGCACAGCTTTAGCGAACCACCGTCGTCTGGTAGAGGGATCGCTCGTTGCCTCGCTGTGGGTGCAGGGTATAGGGACCGCTCGTTGCCTCGCTTTGGGTAGCAGGACACAGGACGCCGGCACGCTATTCTGGGATACATGGCCTTCGGCAGAACTTTACCGTAAAACCGTACTGCCGTCCACCGAACCACCGTAAACCATACCACCGACAACCGACCACCGTAAACCGTACCACCGTAAAACCGAACTACCGTTCCACCAAATTACCGTAAAACATCAAGTTTATATAGTAGCTTTGGGCCGCTTACCATTAGACCGTGAAAACAGACTACGCATGCACACCAAAAAAGCGATGCTCCTCATCCTCGACGGTTGGGGATTAGGACAAAACGCCGAGGCCGACGCCATTGCCCAAGCCAACACGCCCGTCTTCGATCAGTTGTGGCGGGATTATCCCCACAATACCCTCGTTACCTACGGTGAAGAAGTGGGTCTACCCGAAGGACAGATGGGTAATTCCGAAGTTGGTCACCTCAATATTGGGGCGGGGCGCGTCGTGTACCAGGCATTCGCCCGCATCAACAAAGCCGTCCGCGACGGGGACTTGGCCAAGACCGAAAAACTCCAGCGCGCCATCGCTTACGCCCAGGCGGAAAACAAAGCCATTCACCTGATGGGACTCGTCTCCGAGGGTGGGGTGCATTCTCACCAAAAGCACTTGATGGCGTTGGTGGATATCATCGAAAAGGCCGGACACGAACACACCTACCTCCACGCTTTCACCGACGGGCGCGATACCGACCCGCAGAGTGGACGGGCCTCACTAGCCACCGTTTTAGATCACCTCAAAGGTAAATCTGCTCGACTAGCTACGGTCGTTGGCCGCTTCTTTGCGATGGACCGCGACCAGCGTTGGGAACGCATCCAAAAAGCCTACAATCTACTAGTCAAAGGCGAGGGAGCAACCAGCAATGACGTACTCGCTACCCTAGCCGAGCGCTACGCGCAGGACCAAACGGACGAGTTTCTCGAACCCATCCTCGTAACCGACGCTGACGGCCAAGCCGCCCCCAGCATCCAGGACGGCGACGTACTGATCTGCTTCAACTTCCGTACGGACCGCCCACGGCAAATTTCCGCCGCACTAACGCAAACGGCTTTTCCCGACCACGGTATGCAGCCGCTTAACCTGCGGTACCTGACGATGACACAATACGATCAGAGCTTCCAAAACGTGGAAGTCTTGTTTGAAAAGGACAACCTCCAAAATACCCTCGGCGAAGTACTATCCGCCGCCGGAAAAACACAGGTCCGCATAGCCGAAACGGAGAAGTATCCCCACGTCACCTTCTTCTTCAACGGTGGCCGTGAGGAACCCTTCGAGCAAGAGGAGCGCATCCTCATCCCTTCCCCCAAGGAGGTCAACACTTACGATGAAAAACCCGCCATGAGCGCGCCAGAAATTACGGAAGCGATCCTGAACTCCATTGAGGATCAGCAACCCGATTTCATTTGCCTCAACTTCGCCAATACGGATATGGTCGGCCATACGGGTGACTTTCAAGCGGCGGTAGCGGCGGCGGAAACCGTAGACGAATGCCTCGGTCGCTTGGTTCGGGCGGCGGAGCAACAGCAGTACGAACTGCTCGTGATTGCGGACCACGGCAACGCTGACTTTATGGTCAACGCCGATGGTTCGCCCCACACGGCCCACACACTCAACCCCGTTCCCGTCATCTACGTACACCAGCGCCCGGGTCAGTGGCAGATTCGGACGGGTAAACTGGGCGACGTGGCCCCTACCCTACTGTGGATGTACGGACTGGAAGCCCCCGCCGAAATGGATGGTCAAGTACTTATCGAATCTAAATAACTATGAAGTACAGTATTGGACTGTTGGTCCTCCTGGGTTGCGTGGCTTGTCAAGCGGTTACCACCGACTCCGCAGAAACGGATACGTTCTTTTCCGTGGAAAAATGGACAGACCAGGAAGTGGAACGCCTAACGGCAGCGGGTACGGAGTTGGTTAAAACCGTCCGTATGGATAGCAAGGAAGAGACGCAGCAGATAGCTGACCCCAACTACGCCGACGAACTGGATTTTCTCCGCAAATTCGACATCAATCGCCCGGTCTGGGTCGATAAGTACCAAGTAGATACCCTGCGGGAAACGACGGGGCAAACCCTGACGTTCCGCGCGCTAGAAGATGGGCTGAACACGCAGTTGTTGCGGGTGACGACAACAACCGCTGGGCAGGTGCAAAGTATCTACGGGGAACGCCGCAGCCAGTCTGCCCTCTCCAATAGCAGTACCATTGTGGATTACCAAACGGACAGCGGTTATCGCCTGACGTCTACGCAGGAGAGCCGTACGGGGCAGGCCATTACCATCGAAATAGCGGGGATGTTCAAAAGATGAGCATCATTATTTATGGGATCATAAATAAACTTAAAACGTACTATCCGGATTATCAGAATGATAACCCGGAAGTACCGTAAACGAGGA
>JBCDIR010000674.1:0-2587 GCA_038748735.1 Bacteroidota bacterium
CATAGTTAAACACACTGATAATCAGTGGAATACGTTATAATCAAATATACTAAAATTTATTGACAATAAAGAATATTGGACGCAATAGTGTAGATTAATTTTGATTTTGTTGAACGGTGTTGAGCGACTTATCACGGGGCTTCTTCCCTGTTTTCATACTCAAAAAGTGTGGCAAAATAAAGTGTAGATTACTAAAAAGCTGCTTTCCTTCGGCGCATTGAAATCATTTAACGACGGCCAAACAAATACCCAAGGGCAACGAAACAACTCGGGTAACTTGCCGCAATTTTCGTATCATAGCGGTTATATATTCTTTATTTCTGAAAACCTACTTTTGGTATGTCGATTTCCGACTCACTAGACTGGCTCCAACTCGCAAAAGACGCTACGCAAGCCTACACCTGGTTGCAACAGCTACTCCGTCAGCAAGCAGGGCAGCAGCAGTTGTATCCCAGTGGTGAGCAGGAACAAGTCTTGTGGTCATTGTACTGGGAACAACGTACCCAAAAGCGGCTTTACCAGCAGCACCGGCTGTACGTGGCGTATCCCTTTTTTCGTTTTGCGGAAGCGGACCGAGCGTGGCCGCTCCTGCTGTGGGCCAGTGAGTTGGTTCCGCCCGGTTTAGCCCAACGCTACTGGGAACTGCGCTACGACGGCAGTGCTCCGTTACCTAACCACCAGTGGTTAGACCAAGCCAAGCAGCAAACCGCCGCAGTAGACTGGGCAGCAGCCCTACACCGCGTATGCCACGATCCCGAGGCGGCGCTGGCAGCACTGGCGCAACTCGCGGAGTTGATGGCTACGCACACCAACTGGAAACTGACCAGCGTGCAACCCGCGCTGAGTAGCCGTCAGTTGACCGTTTACGAAACGGATGCCTCCCCCGGCGCCCTCCACTGGTCGGCACAGTTGGGCTTATTCACTCCCAGTTACGCCGCGCCAGAGACGGACATCCCGACGCACTGGCGGCAACCCCTCACCCACGCCGAGTCGGTGATGGACAATCTAGCACTGGCTCGCTTGACTCCGGCGGCCATGACGGCTTTTCACCAAGTACAGGGGCAACGCTACGTAGGCGTGAGCGGAACGGATCGGACGAAGGCCCTCACCGAACTGATTCAGCTTTGCGCCAAGCAAGGGAAACGCACCCAACTACTCGCCAAGGAACGGGCCATCCTCACCCGCTATGAACGGCAACTGCGCACTATCGGTCTGGAACACCTGACCTTTTTTTTGCGGGAAGAACAAACCGATCTTCCACTACTTAAGCAACAAGTACAACAATTCGTCCGCAAGCCACCCACCGTCCCCACCTACGATGATAACCGTTGGCGTACGGAACTAACGCGCCTCAACCGCCAAAAACGACAATTGGACGCGCACTATACGACGGCACGGCAAGCCGTTTTCGGTCAGCAACAGTGGGGCGACCTACTTGGTCACTACTTACGGGCCGCGCGGCGCGAAAGCAAGTCCCAACTGGCCGGACAACTGCAAGCTAAGCACTTTACGTTCACCCCCGCAGAGTACCAGCGCATCATCAGCGCAATCGGCGCTACCATCCCATTATTTGAAGCCGTCGGCACGACCAAGCATCCGTTGAACAACCTCAACGCGGCTATCTTCATTCACCAAGAAGCAGCAGAAAGCAAAGCGTTTATTAACGAAAAAACCCGCCAACTCTTGGGACATGCGCGTCCCTTACAACAAGCATTTATCCAGCGGCAAAGTCAGTACGCAGATGCCCTTGCCCTGCACTACGAATCGTACTACCGACGATTGAAAGCGGCGCTACAAGCCGTCGTCGAACGACTGGAAGACAGCGAAAACACCTACGGAGGTGACACCTTACGGTCGGGCGAAAGAACCCTTAAAATACTGGGTGCATTTCAGGAAAAATACCGACAAGTTCGCCAGGAACGCGCGGGAATAGCGCAGCTACTGACCCAATTGCGCGAACTGCACGATACCCGACAGCCTTTTTCTTTTACGTGGCCGAACGGTCCCGTTAAGGCTTGGCTGGGCCAACTCGCAGGTCAACTCCAAGATTACGAGCGGCAACTCGAAAACTGGTGGGACGATCACCCCAAACAGCTACAAGAAGAACTGGTGCGCCTCAACCAAAAGACGGCGCTACCCGAGCTGGAACTGACACAAGATATTGCCCATTTAGAGCAGCAACTAGAGGAGTTTATTGACGAATGGAACGCCCTGGGGTTGTACCAGTTGCCCCTCGCCTTTCAATCCCTGACGCTGGCACGGCAGCAAAAGTACTTGGAAGATCGGGTAGACGAGCTGGAACGTACGCGGGAAGGCTTGTTGGATTACGAACCGTTTTACGCTTGGCAGCGCAATTGGTTTTCCTTGCCGGAATTAGCCCGTAAAAGCATCCAGGCCCTACTGCGTTCGCGGCCCAAGGACTGGGCAGCCGCCTTTTCTAGTTGGTACTTCAACGAATGTCTACAAAAGTATTATCACCCCGTTCCCGCTACCGAGGAGCGGGCGGCTTTGACTTACCACCACCGGGCCAGTCGCCTGCGCGAGTGGTTACCCGAGGTGATTCGGTACCAGTGGCACCAGCGGCGTA
>JBCDIR010000675.1:0-2584 GCA_038748735.1 Bacteroidota bacterium
CTTCGGAGCTTTCTTGTTCATGCTGTCGTTCATCACTAAAAACGTCTACGAACGTGGTAATTTTACGTCGAAAGCTACCGAAGAACGCTTGGACGCCGCGTACGAACGCCAGTACCAGTATCTCGACGCTCGCCCACAACCCCGCTACGCGACCGTCGACCTGACCGTCGATTTATTTCCGGCCGAACGCCGGGCCAGCTACGCCGCCGAACTAACGCTGCTAAACGTAGCGACGGCGGACACGCTTTTCCTCAACTGGAAAGATTTTGTGGAAGTAAAAAGCCTCCAACTTAACGGGCGAGCGCTACCCCAGACCTGGGTAGACGAAGAGCAGCAAATAACGGCCTATTCTCTGCCCGCGACCGTACGCGAGGATAGCCTGCTGCAACTGTCGCTACGCGCAGAGAAGCAGTACACCGGCTTTACGCAGAGTGACGCCCAAGCTGACCTGACCTACGTGGGTAGCATGGCCAGCGTGCAAGACTTACTGCCCATCATCGGCTACGCTGGAGACAAAGAACTGTCGGAAAACCGCCAGCGCACCGAGCAGGGTCTAGCGCGTCTCGACTCGCGTATGGCCCCTGTGACGGATCCCATCGGGTTACAACAGGACAGCTATGCACCCGACGCTGTGGCGGTAACGGGCAGCATTACCATTAGTACACCCGCTGATCAGATACCCTTTGCCGCCGGAAAACTAGTCTCCTCGCTAGAGGAAAATGATCGCAGGACCGCAGTATACCAAATTGATACGCCGATGCCCTTCAATTGGCACCTGGGTGCCGCTGATTACGCTCAGCTAACCGGCCAAGCTAAGGATTTGACGTATACCATCTTCCACAAGCCAACGCATACTTTCAACCTGGAATTATACCAAGCAGCACTACAAAAAGGTATTGACTTTATGCAAAAGTACTTTGGTGCTACCGCCGTAACTGATCAACTACAGTTGGTAGAAGTTCACCGCTGGCAGGAGCCAACTTATACCTTCGCCAACACCATCGTCCTGTCCGAAAAGGAAGGCTGGGTCGCAGACACGGAAGGCTTACAAGAGCAGGCCTACCTCTACCAGACAATTGGGAGTGGCCTGGCGAGCTTGTGGATACAACGGCAGCTGCGCATCGCCAATGTACAAGGAGCGGATATGCTGCGCAAAGCACTGCCCGAGGCCATCGGCATGCAATTTGTTCGTACCGCTTTCGACGACGAAGCTGTCGAATTGCTGCGTAAGAAAAAAATGGACAAATACGCCAAGGATCGCAATAACGAACCTAACCAGGAACCCGCCCTGCTTTACGCCGACGGTATCGATTACCTAGAAGTTAATAAAGGGGCTGTCGTATTGTACGATACGATGGAAGCTATGGGCTGGGAGCAGTTCCAGAAGCGACTACTAGCGTGGTCCGCCGCACAAAACACCTACGGTACCTTTACGGATTTCCTAGACTTTTTAGGGGCGGACGTTGCGCGGGAGGTGTATACGCAGGTAGATGGACAGTGATAAACGCTGGGAACGTTATCCCCGCCCCGAAGTGACTCAATTGCGTAGTCAAGCTATCATTGAATCAGGCCGTACTTTTTGATATTTACTGCGTTGCATCTACGTATCCTGACAATACGGCTCGAAGTTCCGTTTCAACCTGCGCGAGCCAAGCCTTCAGCCGCTGCTCGGTCTGCTGCATTTGATTGTCTTCGTCGATGGCTAAACCGTAAAATAATTCTTTCGTAAACTCGCCCTTCGACGTTTCATATTCGTAGCCAGTGGTGGGCCACATACCAATGATCTTTCCACCGCTGGCAATAATGACCTCGCCAATAATGCCCAACGCATACTAATCGTAGCCGTACTGATCACCTAGATACACTAAAGGATGAAGTGAATGCTTCAATTAACGAGTTAAATTCAATTATGAACCTCCGTCACCTCAAGTACTAAACCATCGTATGCCAAAGCTACGTTTGCAGGCAACAACTTACTCACCTCTTCGTGCGTCCCCATCCAGTGGCTGAGGTGGGTGAGGTAGGCGCGGCGTGGCGCTATCCGTTCGATAATGGCTAGTGCCTCGTCAAGACTGGCGTGGCTGTGGTGGGGCATTCGGTGTAGCGCACTAATGATGAGGGTATCAACGTGGCGTACTCGCTCGACCGCCGCTGACTCGATGGTTCGGATGTCCGTTAGGTAAGCAAAATTAGGGAATCGAAAACCCTGCACGGGTAAACGTCCGTGCAAATAGGGCACCACCTGGATGTCCAAGCCGTTCCACGAAAAGACCGTATCATCGTCGATGATGTTGAGGTCAAAACTGGGCGCACCGGGATACGGATTTTCCGCGAAAGCGTAACTAAAACGTTCGCGCAAGGAAGCCGCCACCCGTTCGCTACAAAAGACCCGCATGGGGCGTTTTTGCCGAAAAATGAAAGGACGCACGTCATCCAAACCGATGATGTGATCGTTATGCTCGTGAGTGAGCAGGATGGTGTCCAACTCCTCAATTTTCGCCCGCAGTGTCTGCTGACGAAAGTCAGGCCCCGCGTCAATAACGAGGTTCTTCCCAGCGTGCCGAATAGCCACTGATACCCGCAA
>JBCDIR010000676.1:0-2579 GCA_038748735.1 Bacteroidota bacterium
AACGAAGGAGTTGGGTATTAGTAGAAATTTGAGGTTACGTAGGGTTGGTATAACGGGTACTAATTATCGTCCGCTTGATAATGAGTTTCAAATTCGTGAGGCTTTCAATGAAATGTGTACGCTTATTAATACGAAAGCGTGTGTTTTTGAGAAAGCTTTAATCGCGTTAGTGCTCATTTCGTACATTCAAGGATTTATGGATGGCAATAAGCGCACGGCTAGAATAACGAGTAACGCGATATTAATTGCGAATGGTTATTGTCCAGTTTCCTTTCGTACGGTAGATTCAATAGACTACAAAAAGGCTATGCTTATTTTTTACGAAAGAAATAATATCACTGCTTTCAAACGAATTTTTATTGAGCAATTCGAATTTGCGGTTAACACTTATTTCTAACTACGGAATCGCACGCAAAACCGCGTAACGCAACAACAATTCTAGCAGCAACACCAGCGCCGCCGCCAGGGCGAAGCCCCGAAAACGCTCCTCGTAACGCTTCACGATGGTAGACTCGATTTCAGTCTTTTCCAACTGGTCAATCAGGCCGTAAATACTGGCCAGTTCCTGTGCGTTGCGGGCACGAAAATAGCGGCCTTCGGTCGTTTGAGCAATGTACTGCAAGAGCGACTCATCAATCTCGACGCGGGCAATATCGTAGCGGTAGCGACCCGTGGGGCCGCGGCTTACGGGAGTCAGGGCTTCGCCTTCGGAACCCACCCCAATGGTGTAGACTCGGACGTCGAACTGCTGCGCAATCTGGGCGGCTTGCTCCGGTGGCAAATAACCGGCGTTATTGACCCCGTCCGTCAGCAAAATGATGACTTTACTTTTTGCTTCGCTGTCTTTTAGTCGATTGACGGCAGTGGCCAAACCCTGACCGATGGCCGTTCCGTCGTCGAGTATGCCGCAAGCGAGCGTACTGACAAAATTCTTGACGATGCGGTGGTCCGTCGTAAGCGGACACTGCGTGAAGGCCTCTCCCGCAAAAGCGACGATGCTGATGCGGTCAAACTCGCGCTTGTCCACAAAGTCGATGGCGACCCGCTTGCTCGCTTCGAGGCGGTTAGGTTCAAAGTCCTTAGCCAACATACGACTGGACAAGTCCATAGCAATGGCGATGTCGATTCCTTCGCCTTTGATGGTTTCATCTTGCATGGTCAGCTGTGGTCGGGCCAGGGCCACGACGAGCAGCAGCAAAGCCAGGCTCCGTAGCCACGGTAAAAGCTGCCGCAATTGCGCCCGCCAGGACGTTACCTCGACTAAGGATTGTAGACTTGACATCCGCAAATTGGGATAGCGCTCGTGCCGTGTCCGTTGATACCACCACCAGACGAGCGGTATAAACAGCAGCAGTGTAAACGCCCACGGCTGGGCAAAAGTGATGGCGGACCAACTTCCCATTAAACGTCGTTTTGGTTGTCTACTTCCGGAAGGTTTTCCTCCGGTTTTTGCTCAATTAGCTGTGTGTCTTCCACGAAGGTACGAACCTGCGTTAGCGCTTGCGGGTGTGCCTCCACGGGAGGGATGGATTTGGCAAATTTAACCATATCCGCTTGCGCCAAAATCTGGCGAAGCTGTTCTTGCTGAGTTGTCGCCAAATCAGTCGTCCGTAGCGCTTGCGTAATCTCCGGCGTAGTCGCTTCGAGGGCCGGAATATCGTAGCGGTTTTCCAGGTACTCGCGCAGCACGTAAGTCAATTCCGACTGAAAGGCTTTGATTTCACCGCGTTGCCAAATGGCCGCTTGTTCCAATTGGTCCAGCTTTTCCAGGGCCGTCACGTGGGCGGGAACGGGCGGCGGTGGGGGCGCTTCGGGTACCACTTTCACTTGCTGCGACTGTCTGCGTAATAAGAAAACCAGCAAAGCCAGCACTACGGCACCGATGGCGTACGGCAACGCATCCCGCCAATTGACTCGCTCGAAGATATTGTCCTTATTTTCGCGGATAGGTGCCTCATCGGGTACCGCTAAGGTCACAACTTCTAATCCCAAATCACCAGAGTAAGCCGTATCCACGCGTCCGTTAAGCTCGTAGACGACCGCCAGCGGCTCAAAGCGATGATAACCGGAATCGAAGACCTGTATCTGCGCATTTTGCTGAAGCAAAAGTGGTTGAGCAGTAATCGTATTTAGTGGGCTGACTTGCCCCAATTCCGCCTCGCCACTTTCGACCCAGTCCCGGTATTCGACGGCCCGTATCGCCGTACCTGCGGGCGCACTAATATCTACTGATACCCCCAGTTGATCACCGATGAGGACGACGGAAGTGTCCAGGCCGATGTTGACAGTGACTTGGGCTTGGGTTAGTGTAGCGGCAAAGCTTACTATTGCAGTAATTAGCAGGTAGGATCTGGGATGTTTCATAGTACACTTATCCGTTTTCAATTTTCTTTTTCACTGAGCAAGGTTTGAAGTTCCCGCTTACTAGGAAGAACTGTTTCGTATCTACTAGCATATATCTGCTCATTTGTCTTTGGAAGTGTATACTCAACCAGTAGTTCACTTTTTTCTCTGCATAATATCAAACCTATAGTATCGTTTTCGTCTTCTAGCTTCATCTCTCTGTCATAATAATTCAC
>JBCDIR010000677.1:0-2577 GCA_038748735.1 Bacteroidota bacterium
ATTACACCTAGTCGTGCACCCACTTCAATATCATTAGTGTTAGTTAATGGTGCAATGATTACCTGTGCACTTGGAATTATTACTGCGCTAGTAGGTATGATTAGAAAAGAAAATTGGACTTGGTACAAATGGCTGGGTTTAATATTCAATTTTCTACTATTCAGCGTAATGATTGGATGCGTACTACTTTATTCTTATTCTTGAAAGAATAATTGATTATGCAATTCATCTCGTCAAACTTTTCAATTAACGATTAGAGCTTTATAAAACCATCAAGCGATGTCAACCTACAAAATAGCCGTCCTCTCCGGTGACGGTATCGGACCAGAAGTAATTGAACAGGCCCAAAAGGTACTCGCGGCGGTGAGTCGTCGCTACGGCTACACGTTTGAGTATCAGGACGCCCTCGTTGGGGCCATCGCCATTGACGAAACGGGCGATCCGCTACCGGAAAAAACGGTGGAGGCTTGCTTGGCGTCCGACGCGGTGCTATTCGGTTCCATTGGCCATCCGAAGTACGATAACGACCCTGCGGCTAAAGTGCGTCCCGAGCAAGGGCTGCTGCGCTTACGCAAGACCCTGGGCCTCTACGCCAACCTCCGCCCCGTGACGATCTACCCGAGCCTGCGTGACCTCTGCCCGCTGCGGCCCGAACGCATTGAGGGCGTAGATATGCTCATCGTACGCGAGCTGACGGGGGGCATTTACTTCGGCGAACGGGGCCGCAAAGACGCAGGTAATGCCGCTTACGACACCTGCTTTTATACCCGCGCAGAGATTGAGCGCATTGCCAAAATCGGCTTCCTAGAAGCGGAAAAAAGGCGCGGCAAGCTGACCTTGGTCGACAAAGCTAACGTACTAGAAAGCAGCCGCCTGTGGCGCGAGGTGGTGCAGAAAATGGCTGCGGACTTCCCGAAAGTCGAGGTCGATTACATGTTCGTAGACAATGCGGCCATGCAGTTGATCCTGTGCCCGGCACAGTTTGATGTCATCATCACGAGCAATATGTTCGGCGATATTTTGTCGGATGCGTCGAGTGTACTGGCGGGTTCTTTGGGAATGCTGCCGTCCTCCTCGGTGGGTTTACATACGTCCTTGTTTGAACCCATTCACGGTTCCTATCCGCAGGCGGCGGGCAAGGACACGGCTAATCCGCTGGCAACCATCCTCTCGGCGGCGATGTTGTTGGATCACCTCGGTCTCCGTGCCGAAGCCACCAAAGTACGCGAGTGTGTGAGTCTGGTATTAGAAAAGGGCCTGGGGACGGAGGATTTACACCCCCAAGTGATTGTCCGCTGCTCGGAACTAGGCGATATTATTGCCGAAATGGTGGAGGACCAAGATCCGTACAGCGTGCGGGCCGAGAAGTTGGCCGAGCGGGTGTCTACGATTATTTAAAGACGTGAATTTAACCGCAGGAACGTATATCTGAACTTCAAAATAGTCACCCGTACAGGGTTTTCCATTAGCTACTAAGTGGCGTTCGCAATTCCTAATCGGTGGGGTATTGGCTTAATGGGTGTCGTAGCCCAAGCAATGCTGCTGGCGTACCGGACGCTGGAGCAAATGCCGTGATATTCCTCGTGAACGCTCTCGTTTAGGGTACTGCTAGACCGCGTGCTTATCCCTTGATAAAGCGCTTAGCGAGTACTTTTCCACTGGGTTGAAACAACCACAAGATGTAAAGACCACGTGGCCAGTCCGTCAGACTGAGCCGGGTATCTTGTTGAGGGGCAAGGGTACCACTACCTAATAAACGACCAGCGGTGGAGTAACATTGGTAAGGTAATGCTTGCGTGGCCGTTGAGGTGAGGGTAATACTCGTAGTGGCAGGGTTGGGAGCAAGACTTACCTCGTTTGCTGACGAAACGATCACTAGGGGAGGAACGAAACAATTAGAACTGTCCGGGTTCAATTCTACGGGGGTGGTGCCTATGAGAACTCTATTCTGAAAAGCTGGAAAGTCAGGTAAGTATTTCGTAGCTCGAAAGGTTTGATTCTGGCGGGCCGTCGCACCCTGAGCGGCTGCGTTACCCTGCGAGTTGACGGGGTTAAGGTACTCCCAAACTACTTCTCCCGCCGCGTTCCACTCCAGTAATCGCCCCTGATTACCAACGCAGAGTAAATAGTGGCCGTTTGGCAACGCTTGCGCACTGGACATGAATGGAGAATAGACTGTTTCGGCTCCGGTTGCGTGATTGATGTCCGTGGGAGTGAGCCAATCGGTAGTCGATTCGTAAACACCTTGGGCCGAGACGGGGAGTGTCCAGGTACTGATGGCGGACGTATTGCTGGCGTAGGCGTTATTGAACACGCTAATCGCTGTTTCGCCACTGGGCTGAGGGAGCCAACGAGCATCGTGCTGAGAAAAGAGTTGTTGCTCGCCGGGCTGTTGCCAAGCGGCGGGATTACCGAAGCGATAAAGTAATGCGCCACCTTGCCCCGAACGCCCACCCTGGTTGGTGGCCGCTTCGGCAGCAGTGGTACTGTGATCAATCACCCATACTTCCGAAAATTTGCGCGAACTGACCACTATTTGATCCCATTCCGGTTGGTAGTCAACGGAGTTGAGGTGAA
>JBCDIR010000678.1:0-2566 GCA_038748735.1 Bacteroidota bacterium
AACCGCGTAGTCGTACTAACGCAGAAGTATTTCGACGGTAAAGTACCCGCAGCCCCCGCCAACTACGCAACGACCATTGCTCCGGTAGCGACACTGACGAATCAGCTGGTGGAAGCGCTAGAACAGTTCAGCTTCAAGGCGGCGGCACAGTTACTCATAGAAATTGCGGCCTGGGGCAATATTTATTTGCAAGAGCAAGCGCCCTGGTCACTGGCAAAGGAAGATCCCAAGCATCCGGGAATTGCGGAGGCAATGTTCGTGAGTTTACAAGTGACGGCTTTACTGGCGCAGTTGGTGGAACCATTTTTACCGAATGTCGCGCCTAAGCTGCGGCAATTGGTGGGCGAAGCGCCGAGCGAACGCGGTGACTTGGCCACCACCCTGACTCACCTGCGGGCGGGCGAGCCACTCCTCCCAACGGGTCAGCAAACGGAAAAAGCGGGCGTCCTCTTCCCCAAAATTATCGATCGCAAGGACGACAGCCGCCTCCAAATCATCCATCAACAAAAAGAAAAGCTGGCTGCTATTCTCGCCGCCGAAAAGGGACCGGAACGCCCCACCGTTAAGGACGAGATCAACTTCGACGACTTCACGAAGCTGGACCTGCGTACCGCGACGATCACCGCCGCCCAAGCTGTCCCCAAAGCGGACAAGCTTCTGCAACTTACCCTGGACTTAGGTTTCGAAGAGCGGACCGTCCTTTCGGGCATTGCTCAACACTACTCACCCGGCGATATTGTGGGCAAACAGGTCGTGATGGTCGCTAATTTAGCACCACGCAAGATGCGGGGCGTCCTGAGCCAGGGCATGGTCCTCATGGCCGAGGATGCAGATGGTAAATTGGTCTTCGTCAGCCCCCCTGAAGGATTTGGCAATGGTTGGGTGGTGCGCTAGTGTACTGGTGGTTTATCAGGTCCTAATTTAAGGGTAAGGTTATACTGAGGTGACGGATTACCGTCGCGTTAAAAACTGCTGTATGCCCAACTGCACAGTAGTGTAGAACGTTTGCTGCTCTTTTACGAGTGATAGCTGACGCAACACTTTCAGCTCGGCAACCAAGTTCTGGTTTAGGGGTACCAGTAAACTTGCGCTACCCAGATATTCCCAGTCTACTATTTTACTAGTTACCAATGCGGTTGCAGCACTCTTGGAGTAGCTGGATCTGCGCAGCACTTCCGCACCTAATCCGAGAGAGAAACGAGGACGTACTACGTAATACCCGCGAGGCACGTTCGACAAACGGTCCAGTAAACCACGTTCCCCGCGCGCTAGGTGTAGTGTGGTAGTAACGAGCACGAAACTGCCATCGCTCGTCGAAAATTGGCCCAGCAACGGACGGTTGCAGCCGATAGTCATGCTGACGACTTGCCCCAATGCTGATTTGGGGTAACACAAAAAAGTCGAGCGAGGGCGAAATATTGTAGCCATTGTAAATGGTCTCGTCCAGAATGTCCCGCCGCCCCGTCAATTCTCCGCTCAACTGGAAGGTTCCACGGGAAAACTGACCGTGTAGCGTTACGGACAATACGAGCTGGAAGCTAAAAGAAAGCAGTACAAAGCGCATAAGTAGTAGGTAGAAACCACAAAAAAAGCGGTGTAAAGCACCTGATTATTGCTTTACACCGCGATGATAACAGATTGCTTGATCTGTTATTTATGCTGTCTATCTACTGTACGATCACTCGGCGCGTAACCTGCAGGTCACCGCTGAGGAGTTGGAGCGTGTAGGTACCTGCTGGTAACTGGCTCACGTCGAGGCTTTGTTGGTAGACCGACTGACCGCCCCACTGCTGACGCAGTACTACGGCACCGAGCGTATTCACTAGGCGAACTTCTAGCTGCGCTAGCGCTTCGGGTAATTCGATTTGCACTTGCAACTGATCTTTGGTAGGGTTCGGGAAGATGGAAACGCCTTGCTGGAGTTCTACTTCACTGACATCCACCAAATTACACGTAACACAATAGCCGAAGCATACTAAGTCTGTAACAGCATTCATATCGGTAGTCGTTATTTGACGGTCACCGAAGTCACCTACCGTACAGTTGTCCCCGATGCTGGTGTCAATACCTTCCCAGCCGTCAGCGCCATTCTTGAACTTGTAGCGTTGCATCGCATTTTGCGGTACGGCTACAACAGCGGTATAGATACCGTCGCTGTCTTCGTCGGCCATAGCAATATTCTGAAAATCACTGAACTCACCGGCGATAAACACACCATCAGCAGCTACATCCTCCAGACTCATGTCCACCAAAAAGGTAATATCTACGGAAATCGGATCGTAGCTCAATTCCCAAGAGAAAGCATCCTCTGACCAACGGTCAATCCATTCGATGTAGTACGTCGTACCCGCCGTTACGGCAAAATCACCGATGAAGGAAGCGAGTTCATTTAACGGACAAACTTCTTCTCCTGCATTATCGTTTGCGGCGACCAGCGTTAAGCCACTAAAGGTGGCACAATCACCCGTGTAGATAAATACGTGGTTGTCACTACCAGAGAATTCGCAAGAGTTGATGGTGATAGCGCCATCGAATTCTGGTGTGAAGGCGTACCACTGGGAATTGG
>JBCDIR010000679.1:0-2558 GCA_038748735.1 Bacteroidota bacterium
CCGACTTGGCGGACCTTCCCGTCCCCGCCAATGATCAGGAAAAGCGCTTCATCGCGGCGCGTAACCTCTATACCCAGTTCTACAACATCAAAAGCCAGGAAGCGCGTCTGGAAAAGTATACCATTTATGCGCCCTTCAGTGGGGTACTAACCACCACGCAGGTTCGTCCCGGTAGCGTCATCCGAGCGGGGCAACTACTGGGTACCTTTATGGCAACGGGCAACTACGAACTCGTAGCGACCGTCCCTTTAGCCGAACTCAACGAAATCAACGTGGGGAACAAAGTGAAACTCCAATCCGACGACATTAGCGGGGAGTGGACGGGTACCGTCAAGCGTATCAGCGATCAAATTGACGCCGGCTCACAAACGGTGCAGGTGTTTATTGGTGTAAACGGCAAAAATTTACGCGAAGGAATGTACCTCAGCGGAACGGTCAACAGCAAGGACATTCCCAACGCCTACCGGATTGACCGACAACTACTCATCAACAACCGAGAAGTGTACGCCGTGCGGGACAGTCTGCTGGAGCTAAAAGACGTTGAACTTATCCGACTGGAAGACCAACAAGCCGTTATCCGGGGCTTACCCGAAGGAACCCAACTGTTAGCTAACCCCATACCTGGCGCGTATGAAGGTATGAAAGTTGCCCCCAATCCTAATAGTGCTGCTCCTGATCGCACGACCGTAAGTATGAACCAATAAAGGCCGCCCCATGCGAAGTTTCGTTACGTATTTTATCAAATATCCGGTAGCGGCGAATACGATCATGTTCGCGCTACTCATTCTCGGCGCAGTCGGTGCTTACCAAATGAAGACCACCTTCTTTCCGGAGGTCGCCAGCCGTATCATTAGTATCCAAACGGTCTACCCCGGCGCCTCACCCGAAGAAATGGAAGAGGGTGTCATCAGCAAGATTGAGGAAAACCTCAAAGGTTTGACGGGCGTAGAACGCTACACCTCCGTCAGCTCCGAAAACGCCGGCACGGTCACCGTCGAAGTACTCAAAGGTTTTGACACCGAAGAAGTACTCCTGGACGTAAAAAATGCGGTAGACCGGATCAACTCTTTCCCCGTTGGTATGGAGCCTGCCGTGGTCTACAAGCGCGAGAACCTGGGATTTGCCATCAACTTCGCCATCACCGGAGACGTCTCGCTGGCTACCCTCAAACGCTACGCGCGCCAAGCGGAGGAAGACCTGCTGCGGATGGACGGTATTTCCAAAGTGAACCTGACGGGTTTCCCCGAAGAGGAGATTGAAATCGCCTTCCGGGAACAGGACCTGCGTGCTTTCGGTCTCACTTTTCAGGAAGCCGTTACCGCCGTACGCAACTCCAATGTCGACATTACGGGTGGTACCATCAAGGGGGAACAAGAAGAACTCCTCGTGCGGGCCCGCAACAAAGCCTACTACGCCAGCGGACTGAGTGATATTGTGGTCAAAACGACCCCGAATGGTGGAGTAGTCCGCTTATTCCAGGTAGCCGACATCCAAGATCGCTGGGCCGATACACCTAACCGCTCGTTCGTCAACGGCCAGCCCTCGGTCGTCGTCAATGTCCAGAATACGCTCGAAGAAGACATGGTCAGCATCACCGAAAAGGTGCAGGATTACGTCGCAGCATTCAACGAAAAAAATAACCAAGTAGAGGCCATCGTTTCCCGCGACGGCAGTACGCTGCTCATCGAACGCCGCGAATTATTGACCAAAAACGGTGTGATCGGCTTCCTAATCGTACTCGTTTTTCTCGCCATGTTCCTACACTGGCGCCTGGCTTTCTGGGTAGCCTTAGCTATTCCCGTTTCCTTTGCGGGTATGTTCATTTTTGCCAACTTAGTCGGGGTGACGATCAACGTCATTTCCCTCTTTGGAATGATTATCGTCATTGGAATTTTGGTGGATGATGGCATCGTGATTGGGGAAAATATTTACCAGCAGTACGAAGAAGGTAAAAAACCATTTGCCGCCGCCGTGGACGGTACGATGCAGGTTATTCCCGCCGTTTTTGCCGCTATTTTCACGACGGTGATCGCGTTCGGTAGTTTTCTATTCATCGACGGGCGTTTGGGGGATTTCTTTGGTGAAATGGCCATTGTGGTGATTTTTTCCCTCATTTTCTCCTTAATTGAAGGTGTCATCATACTACCCACGCACGTGGCGCACTCCAAAGCACTAGCCCGCGAAAGAAAACCCAATCCGTTACAAGACTGGTTCGATAAAGGGATGGTGTATCTCCGAGACCGCGTCTACGGTCCCGCGCTCCGCTTCGTTATGGAATACCGCGAGTTGACGCTGGCCGTCTTCGTTGTGGGGACCATGCTGACCTTCGGGGCGATGGGTGGCGGGATTATTAAATCAACTTTCTTTCCCGTTATCGAACGGGACGATATTTCCATTACGCTACAAATGCCCGCGGGTACCCGTGAGCAAATCACCCTGGACTGGTTGGAGCATATCGAAGCGGCGGCTTGGGAAGCCAACGAAACGATCAACGAAGAATACTTTGGCGATGGCCGCGAAATCATCGAGCGGGTAGAGATCAATCTGGGGCCGAGTAC
>JBCDIR010000680.1:0-2554 GCA_038748735.1 Bacteroidota bacterium
CGTACACAAATTCGATATCTGCGGGTGCTCCCACTTCGATGAGGCGTACGTAAGACGTATCGCGGCAATCATTGGCATTGACAATATCCAGAACGACCTCGTATTCTCCCGGCTCGGTGAAGGTGTAGCTGTGGTTATCGTCGTTAGCAAAAACCGCCGTGTTGCCATCGCCATAATTGTACTGATACGACAGAATATCGCTAAAACTCGCACTATAATCCTCAAAATCCACTGTTAGCGGTGCGCAACCCGACACGACATCCGGCATGAAAAGCGCATTAGGCGTAAAAATGGTATCGATGTGAAGAATGGTATCCCGACAGCCCGATGGATTGGTAGCCACCAACTGCGTAAGGAAGGGCGTTAGGTTATTCATTTGAAATTCCAGGGTGTCAATATGCTCGTAAGTGAAGGTGGCCATTGGTCCGATGATGGAATCCCCATTTTGCGAAAGCCACTCAAAACCAGCGCCACTGCTGGAGGTGGCGGAAAAGTCCGTCGTCAAGATATTTTCACAGGTAAAAGTGGGGTCTGCCGCCAGTTCCATATTCACAGTATCCGCCCAAATCAGCAGTGTAGTATCCAGCACACAGGTGATGGGGGTATTATTGGTCAATTGTAGCCCCACCTCATTAATACCAGGTTCGGTAAAGATGACCCAACGCCGCCCTAGCTCGTCTATTCCCTGTAAGCTACTCGCGGGGAATTCCCAGACTATTTCGTCGGCCAAGGCAAACGGCTCGTAGAACACCAACTCCTCCCCACACACCGTATCCGGTACGTTCAAGCAGGAAATGGGTGATAAAATGGAGACGGGACGCGTACGCTCGCCGGTACAGCCCAGCGAGTCGGAGGCCGTGAGGGTGACCGTGTAGTCTCCTGCTTCGGTATACAGTTCGTTCGGGGGCGCAATGCCCGTGAAGGTATTCCCGTTACCAAAATTCCAATCAAAGGTCAGGCCCGTGGGGTTCGTACTGTTGATGAAGCCAACGGTCAGCGGCGGGTCGCACACCAGCGCAGGATTGGGATTCGTAAAAAAGTTAACGCCTTGTACACCACCTACGGTAACGAGCGCCGGGAATATTTCGGTCACATTACAGCCCGCTTGATCCGTTAGTACTTGCAAGGACACATCGTACATACCGGGCGTATTGTAGGTATGATTGGGTGCTGCGCTACTGCCGCTACCGCCGTCACCGAAGACCCAGTTATAGCCCGTGATGTTTACGCCCGCCGGAGCCGTTGAGGTACTCGTAAATTGTAAATCGAGCGGAATACAGCCCCGCGTAGTATCCACCGTTAGGCTGACTACGGGCGGCGTAAAAACGGTGATCGTCAGGCTACCGACTAAATCGCCCCCCGCGCTGGTGCGCAGTTCAACGGTATAAGTACCTGCTTCGGCGAAAGTAGTGGAGGGTGCGGCATCGGTGGAATTGGCACCGTTACCGAAGTCCCAGAAGAAGGTCGCTTGTCCGGCGGGAGCGCTAAAATCAACGGTCAGCGGGGCACAACCACTGGTAATACTAGCAGATTGGGCAAAAGTACGAGATAGGCAGACAACACTCACCAGGAGTGTGGCCAAGAGATGAATGCGCATTGGTCGGGGTGTTTTGCTTGGTAATATAGGTGTTTTTTGGAATTTGTGGGCAGTGGCGGGGGGCGATGAATTACTTTTCCTTGAAAAGGCGTTATCTTTATGGTCTTAACCTGCTCATCTATGCCCACTATATTAAGGCTCCTCGGTTTTCGCTTTTTCTTTTACAGTGATGAAGGTAATGAACCACCTCATGTACACATTGAAAAAGGAGAAGGTGAGGCTAAATATTGGCTAGATCCGCTAGAAGAAGAATTTACTCGTAACTTTAAGGCATCAGACAAACGGAAAATCAAAAAAATCCTTGCAGAACATCAAGAACAATTCAAAAATGACTGGAATGAGTACTTCGACCAATAAGCCTGTCAAAGCGCTGGACGTAAGAATAGAAGAGGAGCTATTTTTCGCCATTCTCGAGGACGGCCGACACATTGGTGTTCCTTACACTTGGTTCTGGCGTTTAGATCAAGCTACTGATTCAGAACGTAAAAACTGGCGATTCATCGGTGGGGGTACCGGTATTCATTGGGAAGATATAGACGAGGATATTTCCGTTGCAGGTATGCTCAACGGACAGCCTCAAAACCCGGCTCGTTTACCAAAGGCTACGGCACCCGTTTGATCGCAAACTAAACCACCACTGGCAACTCAAAGCCAAATTCTGCCCCTCGCTGCGGGCGATTACGTACGTATATCGTAGCTTGGTGGATGTCCAAAATCTTTTTGACAATAGCGAGGCCAAGGCCTGTTCCGGTACTGGCAGCCTTAGGATCATTGCTGAGGCGGCGGTAACGCTCGAAGATGTGAGCCTGCTGCTCTTCGGGTATACCGGGGCCAGAGTCAACCACTTTGATGGCGATACCCTCGGCCTGATTCTCCAAGTAAATGTCGACGCTAGATTTGGGGGGCGAATAGCGTAACGCATTGTCCAAGTGGCATTTACACCAGTGGCACTTATAC
>JBCDIR010000681.1:0-2550 GCA_038748735.1 Bacteroidota bacterium
CACCAAAAGCCATTCCCTAAGCATGACGACAGCGGAAGGCATACAAGTTGGGCACGATTGGTTTAAAGCACAAGGTTGGCAGCCCTTTCCGTTCCAAGTGGCCAGTTGGAAAGCGTATTTGCAGGGCAAAAGTGGCCTCGTCAATGCACCGACGGGTAGCGGCAAAACGTACTCCCTCATCCTCCCTATCCTCCTAGAATATCTACGCGACGCAAAAGGTAATACGGGGGCGGTCAATAACGGTCTGCGCGCTATCTGGATCACGCCTATCCGTGCCCTGACGCGTGAGATACAGCAAGCTGCCCAGCGTGCCGCCGACGAGCTGGGCCTCCACTGGTGCATCGGTATCCGCTCCGGCGACACCTCCTCTTCCGAACGGCAGAAACAGAAGAAAAACCCACCGGAAATCCTCATCACCACGCCCGAGAGTCTCCATCTGCTACTCGCTACTAAGGGCTATCACAAGTATTTCGGCCAAGTCCGCAGCATCGTTATCGACGAGTGGCACGAACTCATTGGCAGCAAGCGGGGCGTACAAATTGAGCTGGCGATCAGTCGCTTGCGGGGGCTGTTGCCCAGTTTGAAAGTGTGGGGTATTTCCGCCACCATCGGTAATATGCAGGAGGCCCGCGAGGTCCTTTTCGGTCCCGACTTCGTAGACGCTAGCGTCCTGATTCGTTCCAAAGTAAAAAAGAAGATCAAAATCGAGACGATCCTACCGGATACGGTGGAATCCTTTCCGTGGTCGGGACACCTAGGAATTACCTTACTGGAAAAAGTAATACCAATCATTGAGGGCAGTACGAGTACGCTCATTTTTACGAACACCCGCGCCCAGTGCGAAATTTGGTACCAACGCCTCCTCGACGTGATGCCCGACTGGGCCGGACTGCTGGCCATGCACCACGGTTCCATCTCGCGCGAACTGCGGGACTGGGTGGAAAACGCCCTACACGAGGGGACGCTCAAAGCCGTAGTGTGTACCTCTAGCCTGGACCTAGGAGTTGATTTTCGGCCCGTGGAAACGATTGTGCAAATCGGTAGTCCCAAGGGCGTAGCGCGTTTTTTACAGCGTGCTGGCCGTAGTGGTCACCAGCCGGGCGCGGAGAGTGTAATTCACTTCGTACCGACGCATTCGCTGCAAATTGTGGAAGGTTCCGCTTTGCGCCAAGCGGCCAAAGACCAAGATTTGGAAAGTCGCCTGCCCTACATCCGCTCCTTCGATGTGTTGGTGCAGTACCTCGTCACCTTGGCGGTCAGCGATGGCTTCCGGCCCGAGGATATTTTACCGGAAATTCGCCGGACCTACGCCTTCGGTAGCATCACGGCGGAGGAGTGGGCCTGGTGTTTAGCATTCATTACTACCGGGGGCGAATCGCTCGGGGCCTACGATGAATACAAGAAAGTGGAAGTCATCAACGGCAACTACCTGGTCACTAGCCGACGGATTGCCCTCCGCCACCGCCTCAGTATTGGGGCCATCGTGAGCGATAGTAACCTGCGCGTCAAGTTTGAAAAAGGCGGCTACATCGGTACCATGGAAGAGTGGTTTGCCAGCCAACTCAATAAAGGCGATAACTTCTGGTTTGCGGGCCGCAACCTGAAGTTTATCCGTATCAAAGAGATGACCGTACACGTGCGCCTCAGCCGGGCCAAGAAGGGGAAGGTCCCTTCCTGGATGGGGAGTCGGATGCAGCTCAGCAACGAACTGAGCACCCACTTGCGTGATCACTTGCACCGTCTAGCAACGGGAGAAAAGCTGAACCGAGAGCTACGCGCACTGGCTCCGCTCGTGGCCGTACAGCAAGGCCGCTCCTGCATCCCCACGCGGGAGGAGCTACTCGTCGAATACTTCAAAGATCGGGAAGGGTACCACCTCCTGTGCTACCCTTTTGAGGGCTACTACGTACACGAGGGACTGGCCAATATAGTAGCTTGGCGCATCACCCAGCAGCAGCCCATTAGTTTTAGCATTGCCGTCAATGATTACGGTTTTGAACTCCTGAGCGATCAGGAAATGACCTTTGACGAAGTGGAACTGCGCGCGTGGCTCAGCACTGACCAATTGAGTTCCGACATCGAATCGAGTATCAATTCTACCGAGATGGCGAAGCGTCGTTTTCGGGCCATCGCCAGTATTTCGGGTCTCGTTTTTCGCGGTTATCCTGGCAAACCCAAGAAGGACAAGCATTTACAGTCCAGCAGTCAACTCTTTTTTGAAGTCTTTACCGATTACGAACCCGAGAACCTACTCCTGCTCCAAGCCTACGAGGAAATCATGACCTTCCAGCTAGAAGAAGCCCGCCTCCGCGCTGCCCTCGACCGCATGCGCGGACAGCACATTCGTCTACAACGTCCGGCGAAAGCCACGCCCTTCAGCTTCCCCATTCTGGTCGATCGCTGGCGGGTGAAGATGTCCTCCGAAAAATTGGAGGATCGCATTGCGAAGATGAAGTTGAAATTGGTGGAATAAATAGACTTGTTCTGCTAGAGCCTCAAATGGCTGCAAGCGGCAAATTTTCTCCTGAATTTCGTTAAAAAGCCTCGCCG
>JBCDIR010000682.1:0-2533 GCA_038748735.1 Bacteroidota bacterium
CAAATTGCAGTCCGAAATAGTGAATGCGTTATTTCAGTGTGTGAGTGGGCTTTCCTAACATAAAACTTACACGCAAAAGAACTACAACTTTTTAACAGTCGGGTGATTTCATTTGAGAGCGATGCCTTCCGAGGTAGTCGCTCTTTTTTTATGCTTGATTTAAGACCCTCTTAGACTTTTCTCTGTACATTAGCCCTGCTAAATTAGCGGAGACTCCCAAATTTCATTTCGGAAGCAGTATTTACAGCGAATAGAATTGCTCTATTCCGATGGGAACAAAACGAAAACCTGTATGACACTATCTAATCTCGACTTTATCGTTATTGCCGTGTACTTTGTCGGCATCATTGTTTATGGTATATCCGAAGGTAAGCGTGGCAGTTCTGAGGAGTACTTCTTGGGCGGTCGCAGTCTGACGTGGCCCGTGGTGGGCATCTCGCTTTTCGCGGCAAATATCTCTAGTTCGACGCTCATTGGCTTGGCCGGTTCGGCCTACGTACTGGATATGACGGTATACAATTACGAGTGGTACGCCGTCTTGGTGCTCGTCTTTTTTGCCATATTTT
The DNA here is from genome assembly GCA_038748735.1 of Bacteroidota bacterium. GTDB lineage: Bacteria > Bacteroidota > Bacteroidia > Chitinophagales > Saprospiraceae > Lewinella. Next base: position 567 of record JBCDIR010000682.1, read on the forward strand.
TCTTGCCGTTTTACCTCAAGACGGGCGTTTACACCATGCCCGAATTCATGGAGCGGCGCTACGATTCGCGTTCGCGCTACTACTTTTCGTTTATCACGGTGGTGGGTAACGTGCTTATTGACACGGCGGCCTCGCTTTACGTGGGCACGCTGGTGCTAGGCCTCATTTTTCCCAGTACCGAACCGTGGATCATCATCGTTGGCCTAGCGGCGGCAGCGGCGGCCTACACGATTCCGGGAGGATTGAATTCGGTCGTAAAAACCGAAGTGATTCAGGCGATCGTCCTCATTTTCGGCTCTATCATTTTGACGTACTACGGTCTGGTCGAAGTTGGTGGCTGGGACGGCATGGTCGCTCAACTCAATGAACTCAAAGCAGCGGGTACGATTGACAAAGACGCTTCGGAGGCGCTCAGTATCGTTCGTGATAATGCTGGCGACTGGTGGCGGCAGTACGACAACCCGATCGTGCCCTGGTGGGGACTCCTGACGGGGGTGCCACTACTGGGTTTTTACTTCTGGGCCAATAACCAATTTATGGTGCAGCGTGTGCTGTCTTCTAAGGACCTCAACCACGGTCGCTGGGGCGCGCTTTTTGCGGGGCTGCTCAAATTACCCGTTATCCTAATCATGGTGATTCCCGGTACGCTTGCGTTTCTCATGTTTCAGGAAGGGGACATCAACTACCTAACGTCAGACGGACCGTGTGCAAACTTGGCAGATTGTACAGATTATACCTATCCCTACCTGCTGTTCAAACTATTACCGACGGGGCTACTGGGCTTGGTCGTAGCTGGTCTGCTGGCCGCAATGATGAGTAGTATTTCCGCTACCTTCAACTCTGCTTCGACCCTCATTACCATGGATTTTGTCAATAAGCTGAAGCCCAATATGACCAGTCAGGAGCTGGTTCGCACGGGACAAATTGCGACGCTGGTCCTCGTAATTTTGGCATCACTCTGGGCACCGCAAATCGGTAAATACGGCGACTTGTTCCGCTACCTGCAGGACGTACTCGGCTACATCGCACCGCCGATTGTTTCAGCCTTCGTGCTGGGGCTGTTTTGGCGCAAAGCCAGTAGCGACGGTAGCTTCTACAGCTTACTCTTTGGTTTGGCCTTAGCCGCCATGTGGTTCGTCGGTGGTACTTTGATGGAAATTGACAACTGGTGGTTCCAAATGCACTTCCTACTGCGGACGACGGTGCTGTTCGTGCTGTGTTTGGTCTTCCACATCGTGGTCAGCTTGGCTACTGCTCCGCCAACAGCGGAAAAGCTGGAAGGCATGATCTGGACCAAGGCACTCATCGAAGAAGAGACACGCGAACTGGCGGGCTTACCTTGGTACCAGAACTATCGCTACTTGGCGGTGATACTATTGTTGATAACGGTAGTGGTGGTAGGCTATTTCTGGTAGGAGGCTTCTGTGGGTGGGGCGCTGTTTGTAACCAACCACCCATGTATCACTGCTCTAACGTGGTTATCACGGAGGACGCGGAGAGCCACACGGAGTTCGTAAAGGGGTTCATTTTGACTACGGTTATTACTGGAGTTGATGGCCCATTTCTGCTTCTGCATTCTCCTGGCTACTGTTCTAGCTTGGTTATCACGGAGGGCGCGGAGAGCCACACGGAGTTCGCAAAAGGGGTATTTCAAAGAAAAATTTTCTAATTCACTTTCCAAAAATAAGGGGTAAACAGGATTAGAATCGTGAATAACTCTAAGCGGCCCAGGAGCATGAGGAAGGATAAGAACCACTTGCCGACCGGAGGCACTTTAGCGAAATTATCCAGTGGCCCGAGTTCGCCGATGGAGGGACCGACGTTGCCCAGGGAGGTCGCTACGGCTCCGGCGGCCGTGAGTAGCGGTTGCTCAAAATCCATAAAGATGATTCCCATCACCATACAACCGACGGCGAACAGAATGAGGTAAATGAGCAAAAAGACCAGAATGTGGGTCAGTATCCGCG
>JBCDIR010000683.1:0-2526 GCA_038748735.1 Bacteroidota bacterium
AAAGGCACTTTCATTGCCCGCCGTATCTAGGGCCGTCACGTAATAACAACCTACCAATGAACCTTCTGGAAAGTGATCAAAGTTGAGGGTTTCGCTACCTTGCAAGTCTGCGATCAACATCGGCTCTGCTACTTCGTTAGCCGCAAAATAGACCCGATAACCTCCCACGTCTCCAACGTCGCAGATATCAATGGGAGCCACCCAACTGAGGCCATTGAAGAGGTTGTCCTCATCCAGGCAGTCGCCGCCGCGTTCACAAACGCTAGAGACGGAAAGCTCCGGCGGACAAGGTGGTACGTTATCCCGTGGCTCTACACAGACTTCCTGACTACGATTCAGCAGCGTATCCGGTAAATCTTCTACGCCATAGGTACCCACGCTACGAATAAAGTAACAGTAGGTTTCGCCATTTACTAAGCCTTCATCGCGGAAGGAATTATCGCTCACCGTTGTGAGGCTATCGTAATCCGTTGCGCCGGGTAGGCGGCGGAAGACATCGTAGGCAAAATTAGTCCAAGACACATTTTCTTCCCAGCTAAGATCTACTGCTTGATCAGTTGGCCCAGCACCCAGAAATACCGAGCTAGAAGGCTCTCCGGCGTCCAATGGTTGAGGTTCGTTGTTAACGAATAGTTCGATGGTGTAACTGTAGCCGGTAGTTTCAGTATCAAGGCCCGTATCTACGAAACAGGTATCGATCGGGTCGCTGAAATTTTGGACTACCGAAGTAGCAATAACTTCAAAACCACCGGTAGCATTGATGCCCGGTGCTCGGCTCAGCACATAACGGTAGGGGCCTGCGTTGAGCAGCGTATCCAACGCGGCGGGATTGGGGCGAATCCAACAGACGTCAATCTGCCCCGTTGTGTTACTGGTTTCTAAGACGTCCACTTTTACGAGCAGTGGTATATCTCGTGGCAACTGAGCGCAAACCTCCTCACTAGGAATACTTTCCAGCTTCTCAAAAATGAGATCGTTAATGGGCTCCCGGCGCACGAAATTCGCCAAGACGCGGTAGCAGTAGGTTTTACCCCGGTCTACATCTTCATCGAAGAAAATATAACGGCCACCGTCGACTTCTTGGGTAGGAATATCATTTAACAACGTATAGCCGCGGCCATCGAGCCCCGTCTCACAAGTATCCGGAGCAAACGGATTACTTCCTTCCCGCCGCCAGACGGAAAAGCCCGTAAACTCAATACTTTCCACCGTTTCACAGGCGTAGGGTAAGTCCCAGGTCAGGGTAATGAGGCCAATATCCTCTTCAATCACTAAGTTCTCTGGAGGCGGAGCCACCACTTTGATGGAAACCGTCTTGATGGTGGATAATCCACTGTTGCCGCTAAAGAAATTATCTTCTCCGCGGAACACAACGAAGTAAGGCTGGGCTCGAATGTGTTCACAGTTCGTTTGCCAGCGAAAGGTTCTGGTTAGGGGGTCTTGTTGGTAGCCATCCTGGTTCGTTGGCGTAAATTCCGCCGGAGAGTTATCCAGGATAAATGGACCACCATTAGCCTGGAGGCGTACCAGTTGATCTACGTCCGTGACGGGAGCACCCGCAACAACGTCGAACTCAATCAACTCACCGGCCACGACACAGATTTCCTCCACGGGTACATCCACCGTCGGCGGATCATTCATACAATCATCAACGAAGATTTGCATATCCCGGATCATGGTGTCCAAGGGAAATCCATCGCGGTAGCTGATGACCAAGAATGCCAGGTTATAGGGTCCTGGTTCGTTGGGCACCGCCCACTCAATTTGACCCGTGCTGGGGTCAATGGATAGGGTACCGGTTCCTTCTACTTCGTTTACCGGGCGGTAATTCGGCACCGGAACACCCTGAGAGACCAAAGGCGTGGTAAACTCGAAACTCAGGCTGTCCCCGTCCGGGTCGAATGCGCCGGGATTGTGGGTCCACACCTCTCCAACACAGGCGTTGTCCAATGGCGGCTGCTGCAATACGGGGCTAGAGTTACAACCAAACAAGGCCGAGTTCGTCAGCGTATACACCGTAAAAATACTGAAGGGCACCTGTACGGAGTTCGGGAAGTTTACGTTCAAGATGCCCGCAATCCGGTTGGGGTCTTCGGTAAAGATGAAGTAAGTACCGGGGCCATCGTAGTTGTGGCAAAGGGTGTATTCGTTACGTTGAATATTATTATCTACAACCGTTATATCAGTCCGCCCGACAACGTCAAAAGTACCATCTCCCCAATCGATGGGCAGGCTATCCCGATCAGCCATACTGAAGCGCTCGGTGTAGGTGATGATGGTGGCACAAACGGTGTTGCCCGATCCACATTCACCTTGATACTCTACGATGATCTCACCCGCACGGTTGTGGGTGGCAAACAGTGATAGTGGAAGGAAGAAAAGAAATAATAACGCAACTAAATACTTCATATCATGACACCATTTTAAGTTGATAGTGGCCCATCACCATTATTCGACACACCTTCGTGCAAAGTGATATTTATCCCTCGTAGCACAAAAACGGTCATTTTCGTAATCAATTAACGC
>JBCDIR010000684.1:0-2524 GCA_038748735.1 Bacteroidota bacterium
ATCATTTTGGAAAGTTGGAGCAACTCACCGTCGGGAGTACTGACGCGGAGGAAGTACATGCCAGGCTTTAAGCGGCTAGCGTCCCATTCCTCTTGGTAAACACCAACTTCGGCCTGCGTGACCCAACTGTCGAGCACCTTACCACTCACGTCAACAACTTCCATTTGGAAAGTGCCGGCCTGAGCTACGTCCAGAGCAATCGTGGTCGATGCGCGGAAGGGATTCGGGAAGTTTCCGACCTGCTTCAGCGCCGTCGTTTCCGCTACGGGAATGGTTAGCGGAGCCGTTGGCCCTACGCTCAAACCCTGGATATTATCTACGATCAAGCCTCCACAAGGACCGTCGCCAGCGTGGGCTTGAGCTACGTAGGGAAACTTCGTGCGGAAGTCTTTGTCGTTCGCTTCTACTCCCGTGCTATACGTCAGTACGTTGAGTAAATCCTCGGTCACGGGCGAACCTTCACCCGGCACGTAATCGTCGTACCACAAGCCAACGGCGGCTAGTACAACACCACTCACGGCTTGTAACTCAATTCGCGTCACGTCGTCTTCCAGGCGGCGACCGTTGGGGAAACCATACATATTAGGAATGAATTCCAAATCGGCATTGCCCGCGTAGGTTGGGTCCGTGAGGCCCAAAACAGCTGCTTGCACCAAGCCCAAAGAGCTGAACTGTGGATCGTCGCGTGGCGTAGCGGGTACGGCCATATTGAGACGCAACATATCACCACCGGTGGGTAAGAAGTTGTTGATGAACGGCTTACCCTCCGCGAGGGGATTACCGTCTTTACCCGTCGCTAACTGGTAGGGAGGGAAATTGGGTACGCCCGTATGGAAAATGGGCCATAAGTCGACCGAGCGTGGCTGACCCGGGCCGGGCAACAGGAGTGTTCCGAATACCGCATCGTCCAGGGCAGTTCCGGCTACGGCGTCGGAGCCTTTCAACGGCCAGAGACCATTTTGACCGTTACCGAAGTCGAAGGCACCCAGCGAGTTACGCTGAATTCGCAGCGGTGCAAAGGCAGGTACGGCACCACCGAAAAGGTCGTCGTCCATGTAGAGTGCCAACTCTGGATTGTAGAAATATTGGTCGAGCAGCGTATCGTCTAGTTCTTCGTAGGGCGTGAGGCTATTCCAGTAGTCCTTCATTCCGATCGGAATAACCGCTTCGTTCGTCAGCGGCATCCCCAGGCGCGAAACTTGCACCCAGTCACCACTATACTCTTCCTGACCCGCCGTGAGCGTACGAATAGCCGGACGACTAGCCGACGCCCATACGCCGATTACGTAGTTGGGGTCTAGAATGCTGGTTGGGCCAGGCGTGTGGCGGGGCAATAGATAGCGAATCGGCACCTCAATGACCAGCGCACTAGCGTTCATACAAGCCAAACCGTCGCGCGCCGTACCGTCGAGACGAGGAGCATCTCCTAAGTCGAAAATACCCGCTAAATCCACGAAGAAAGGATCGTCGATGGAACCTGCGTAGACCCGCTCACCCGTCATGGCCTGCATATAGGCGAGGCGCTCCTGTACATCGTAGCTCGAGTTCAACCCAACGGGCGATTCCAAGGAACGCTCACCGATATTCGGCGGCGGTACGCGGCCACCCCGTACGATGGTCACGAAGCTCTGACCGCCGTTTTGGCTGCGCTCCAGGTTGTAGCGCGTACGGAGGTTTTGCTTACCCAAGCGAATGTTGAAAAACGTGCTGGGGTCTTGGTTGTTCTGAAAAAACGTGAAACGGTAGATGATGTCATCACCTGGTGTTTCGGTATTGTTGTCGATGTGAATTTCGTAGCGAACGTTTTCACCGAACTGGTAATAATTCGGTCCACCGTGTGGCAATTGCATCGGTACGTAAGTCGCTACGAGAACGACGGAGTTTCTGTTGCGCGGACTGCGAAAAGCGTACAAATCGACGTTATCCGCCAGCGGATCTTCCGCAATCATGGGCGCTTCGCGGTGGCTCGAGGCCTGCACTTCCTGCGCCGGGAAGAAGCTCCCTGCTAAGATTAGCAGCGTAGCTAGGATTATATTTTTAATATTCATTGTCTTTTAATTAGCCTGGTCTCGGCTGAGCCGAGAGCCAGAGAAGGCAATTTTTTACTTTAGGTTCCTTGTTTAGTAACGGTCGAAAAATAACTTATCGATTTATGACGGAATCTTTTGTCCCAATACTTCGTTAAAAAGCCTCGCTGATGCCCTGCATCGCCTACGTTTTTTGCCTTGTCTTGGAACAAAATTTTCTCAGTCAAAATGCGTAACTTATTCTTTGTCCGTTACTTAGCTCGTGATTATCCTGATTTCACCAGTCTAATCCCTTCTCTAAAAAAGGAACTAAAATTGCTTGTTCTAAATGAGTTTAAGCGGTGTCAAAACCCTTATTCTACCTCCGTTCCTCGCCACGGCATGGCCACGTAAGGGAAGCTAGGACTGAATGGTTTATCGTTGATTTCTACACCAGTGGTATACGTGAGTACGCCGATCAAATCTTGCGTAACGGGGCTGTTACCGGGGGTAAAGTC
>JBCDIR010000685.1:0-2523 GCA_038748735.1 Bacteroidota bacterium
CGGCGGCCAAGCTTAAGCGTGCGCAGGACGCCATCACGCAGATGCGCCCCTACGCGGATAAGCTAGACGGCATGCTACGCAATATCCTTTCTAATTTGGAAGGGGATGCGGGTACGGTCTTCGGCCAGGAACGTCCGGTGGAGAAAGCTTGCCTCGTGGTAGTGACCTCTAACCGGGGCTTGTGTGGTGCCTTTAATACGAACGTGATTAAGGCGGCCGTACGGGCGTTGGAAGACAAGTTTGCCGATGTCCTCGCTGCTGGTAATCTGACGATGCTCTTTATTGGTAAGAAAGGCTACGAGTACTTCAATAAGCGTTACGCTAAGCAAGTTCACCTCATCAATGATTACGTCAACCTATTTGATGATTTGACTTTCGAGCAAACCAAGCGGGTAGCCAACTTCCTGATGCGTAGCTTTGAAGAAGGCCGCTTTGACGCGGTGGAAGTCGCTTACGGTCAGTTCCGTAACCCAGCGGTGCAGAACACCGTACACGTACCCTTCCTACCCGTCCCGAAGATCGAAGCCGCCGAGGGAGAAGCCAACCTCCGCGCCGATTACATCTTCGAGCCGAGCAAAGAAGGCTTGTTGGACCACCTCGTGCCCAACATTCTTCAGACGCAGTTCCACAAGTACAACCTCGACACCCACGCCTCCGAGCACGGTGCGCGGATGACGGCCATGGACTCGGCGACGGAAAACGCTAACGAATTACTCCGTGAACTGAAAATCACTTACAACAAAGCCCGCCAGGAGGCGATCACCAAAGAAATCCTCGAGATTGTGGGTGGTGCCGCAGCTTTGGAGAGCGCTTAGGGGTAAGTTAGAGATACTAATTGAAGGCCATTCTGCTTTTGTAGGGTGGCCTTTTGCTTTTAGCGCGAATAGGTCTCTAGCTAACTGGACTCACAAGTCGTCCGATTTGCGGATAGCTGGTATCCGGTGTCTCCCTTCCAAGCAAAGCGTGCGATGTTCTTTTTAGTAAAAACGCATCAAACAATTTTGTAATCCTCCCATTCCACCCGCGCCGTCAAACGCGCGTACTCTTGCGTACGTCCGGGCCAGTTGTTGACGTTGAGACCATCGGCTGTTTGGTACCAACTGTTCTTGGTCTGTTGCCATATCATATCGTCTAGGCGCTGCACGAGTCGGTCGTAGTAGGCGTGCATAGCGATGGGCTTCACGTCTACGGCGGTCCAGTCGTTCTTGACCAGTTGTTCAATGGCCTGGGCGATGTAGCTCGCCTGGCTTTCTGTCATCAGCAAGATAGACGTATGGCCGAGGTTAGTATTTGGGCCGTAAAGCATGAAAAAATTGGGGAAACCCGCAATAGAAATACCTTTATACGCTCGTGGTGCTTCGCGCCAAGCCTCGTGTATCGACTGCCCCACAGTACCTCGCAGGTCAATGTGTAGTAGAAAAGGGTGCGTCACGAAACCCGTACCGTAAATGAGCACGTCCAATTCGTGTTGGGTGCCCGTTTGCGTTTGGATGCCAGTAGGAACAATCTGTGCAATGCCGTCCGTTTCCAAGGTCACATGGTCTTGCGCTAGCGCGGGATAATAATCATCTGAAAAGAGCACTCGTCGCGCCCCGAGTGGATAGTCTGGTACTAGCTTTTGCGCTACCGCCGGGTCTTTAATTTTACGCCGGATGAACCATTTACTCCACCGCTCTAAGACGCTGCGAAAAAAGCGATTTCCTCCTTGCATAGCGAAGTAGAATAAGCTCGTCAGTAGATAAATTTTTGCTCGGTAGAGTTGTAATAAGAACGGAAAGCGCCGCACCAATCGTTTCTCCCATTCGCGGTAAGCACGGTCTTGTTTGGGCAATATCCAATTGGCGGTACGCTGAAAAACAACTACGGATTTTGCTTCTTTTGCTACCTCTGGTATGAACTGTGCCGCGCTAGCGCCGTTGCCGATAACGCCCACGCGTTTACCCGTCAGTGACACGCTATGGTCCCAGCGCGCCGAATGCCAAGTCGCTCCACTAAAGGTTTCCGCTCCCGGTAGTTTTGGGGTGCTTGGGTGGTGCAGCTGCCCGATGGCCGACACCAGCGTTCGCGTTCGGTACTGTTGCCCGTTGCGACAAAAAACAATCCACTGTCCTGCCTCGGCTTGCCAGTGCGCACCCGTTACTTCCTGTCCGCAGCGGACGTGGTCCTGCACGCCAAAATCCGCTGCACACTGGCGAAGGTACGACAGTATCTGCGGCTGGTGCGACCACTTGTATTCCCAATCAGCATAACCCGCAAAAGAAAAACTGTAAAGCGCCGAAGGAATATCGCACTCCGCTCCTGGATAGGTGTTATCGCGCCAAGTACCACCGATCTCCTCCGCTTTTTCGAGGATCAGGAAGTCATTTAGTCCACGCTTGCGCAGTTCTACGCCAAGCGCAATACCGGAAAATCCGGCGCCGATGAGGAGAGTCGTGTAAGTGGTATTTGACACGGGTAGGGAAGCTTAGATAAACTAGCTTTTTGGATTAAAATATCAGTTTTAATATGATTTACCTTTTTGAG
>JBCDIR010000686.1:0-2521 GCA_038748735.1 Bacteroidota bacterium
GTCGATACTTACGTTTACCGCCGACGGATTAACCGCAAAGAAGGCAAAGTTGTCAATAGCAAGATAATCCTTGTTTGTTTCGGTAATAAAGGCCAACTCTTGTAGGTTTACCCCGTCCAGTGCAGTGCCCGCAAAAGAAAAACCAGCAAAATCAGCTGACCCCGGATGTACGACATTGAAATTCACGTCAATCGGTGTGCCGCCGCCAAAAGGCGTTCCCCGAAAAATAATCAACCCGTCTGCCGTATTATTCCCTCCGTTACTGGATAGATAAACCGCTAGGCTAGTCATCTGAAACGCCTGACCCGCCGTATTTATCACTACGCTCCCGACGTTGCCATTAGCATTGGCTTCTAAGAATTGGTCATCACCCGCGCCATTAGCACCACCGCCTACGAAAACGCCTACATCCAGCGGATTGGTCGTAGTAAACGCTACGCCCCCACCAGAAAACATATTGCTACCGACTGTTTCGGTCTCGAAGTCTTCCGTAAATTGCGCAGATAAAGAAGTAGGAAAAGCGAATAGGCCGAGCAGGCACCCCGCTACTAAAAGGGTTTGGTAGATGTTTGGCATAGCCATGAGATTTTCAGCTGAACACCCAATTGTTGTGTGTTGCATACGTTCCTAACTCAAAGAGAGGAGGAGCGTAGGCTAACGTTCTGCGAATATTCAGCCAGCAATTTGTTGTAGGAAGTCTATATATTACTTCCTCTGTTTTTAGGTCGAAAACATAAAAACCTTCGATCTTGAGGTTTTTACGTGAATAAAGGTAATGTTTTTGTACAGAAACGGTGTGATCTAGGAACTTATTTGTGGGGTGAAACTATTATATTAGATTGTCAACGTCCATATAGTCTCTAACGATCGTTTCGTTTGCCAAATACCATTCGTAAAATCCGGCACCGGAACGGGCAAATTATTACTCGCGGCGGATAAAGCGAGTAGGGTAGTGGTGCCTAGTAGCGCCTGGAGAAATTCTCTCCGTTTCATAATAACGAAGTTATCGTTTTCCTAATAAGGGGGAAATGACAAACCGGATCTCCTGCCCCAACGGTACCTGATTCAAACGCCCCAAATCCTCCCGTTTGAGGTAAGCAATGCGCGGATAGCCCCCCGTCGTCTGTCCGTCCTGGAGTACGATGATGGGTTGGCCACTCGGCGGTAATTGCACGAAGCCCGGCAAGACGGGAGCACTAGTGGCTAGCTGATAATTCGCGCATTCAATGGTGGGGCTCGTCAGCAAGCGCATGCCCATGCGGTTAGTGTCCGGGCTGATGGTAAACGCTTGCTGGTGGAGTTGGGTACGACTACGGGGACTGAGCCACGCCCATTCGGGACCTTTATACAGCCCAAAAATAGGTATAGTCTCCGTAACAGGGGGTTCCCAAAACAAGCGGTCTCCCTTGCGTAAAGCCCGACCAGCGATTCCTCCTAACGCAGCTTTATCGTAGGTGGCCGCCGAGTCGTAGTGCCGAGCTACTTGCCAATCCCCCGCAATGGCGAGGTAAGCGCGCAGGCCGTCCCGTATGGCACTACCTTTGAGAACGGTTCCGGCAGGAAGTTGGAGGACTTCGTTGCGGCGCACCGCTTGTCCGTTTACCGTCCAACGGGCGTCGGCACCCGTCAGTACAATGGTGGCGGCGGAGTCAAAACGGAGCGTAGGGGCCAGCGCCGTACATTCTAAAATGGGACAATTTTCGGCCTGTTCTAACAATAAATGAGCGATACGTACCGCTCGCTCGTCCATCGCCCCCGCCGCTGGGATAGCGTAATACGCCAGTCCGGGGCGGCCCAGGTCCTGTATCGTGGTCAAAAGGCCAGGCTGTAAAACGGTTAGGCTACTCATTGTATTCCAAGATACTGGGCAACTCCCGTTGCAGGTACGTAAAATCGGTGGCGGAAATAGCCGTTAGTTGTACTCCGTCACCTAGTTCAAAAGCGCTAGGAGGCAAGGTGTCGCGCTGCAGGAGAGAGAGGGGCATGCGTCCCAGCACGTGCCACCCGCCGGGACTAGGAACGGCGTACAGCCCCAGGTAGCGACCGCCGATGGCTAGGGAGTTGGCTTCGACGTATTTGGCCGGGATGCTTTTGCGCGGAAGGTGTAAGTTTGACGGTAAGCCAGCAAGGTAAAGAAAGCCCGGTAAGAAACCGAACATAGCTACGGAGAAGGTCCGTTGGCAGAGTTGCGTAATGACCTGGTTTTGGTCGAGTTGCGTCTCCCGCTCAACAGCGCGCCAGTCCTCGTGCTCGGCGAAGTGGACGGGTAAGCGCAAGCTGCGTGGGGCGGTGGGGGCGTTGGTGATGATAGTGGTTAGCGCGGTCAGATCCGCTGGTTTGAAATGAGAATGTAAAGCCAGACAGATTTCCTTTTCAGTAACGATGACCTCGCGGATAAAATTGAATTTTTGGGTGTGAATTCCCCGGCCCAGGGCAGACAAATCACCGCCATTCGTTGCGTAAAGCAACAGAAAATCATTGTTGAAATTACGGACGAGTAGTTGGCCATCAGCGAACGGCA
>JBCDIR010000687.1:0-2521 GCA_038748735.1 Bacteroidota bacterium
TCCCACCACTCCATCATCGAAATCGATCAACAATCCTACCTTTTTTACCACGTGGAAGGTCCGAGTCCCTACGAAAGGAGGGTCTGCGTGGACTATCTATATTACTTCGAGGACGGTAGTATCAAAGAAGTGCAAATGACGGAGGAAGGCATTGAGGGGCTTAAATAAAGTAGGTTACTCCCTCCCGAATTTTCGGAAGTACGGAAATCCGGGAGGAAGCAGTTTACAAAAGTGGCATTCGTTAATTTACTGAATAATCAGCTCAAACTCCACCCGCCGGTTCAGCGTACGCCCCGAAGCCGTGCGGTTAGAGGAAATCGGGTAATCTTCGCCAAAACCAGCGTAGGTCATGCGGGAAGCCGTGGCCCCCTGTGCCAGTAAGTATTGGTAGCACGCCTCGGCGCGTTCTTCGGACAGCCGCTGGTTTTCGTCTGAATCGCCTAGGTTGTCGGTATGACCGGAGATGCGGAGGCGGTACGCCGGATACCGCTTGAGAATGTCCGATATCTGGTTCAAAATGGGGTAGGATTCCGCTTTGAGCGTTGCACTAGCGGGTTCAAACTGGACGGAGCGCATGGCTAAATCCAGTACGTCGCGCGTTTCCTGCGTTATTTCGGGGCAACCCTTGGTTGTGGTCAAACCAGCTTCATCGGGGCAGAGGTCATCGGCGTCGATGATACCGTCCCCGTCCGTGTCGGGACAACCCGTGTAGGGGCCTACTTTATCGGGGCAGCGATCAAGGTAGTTGGGAACGCCATCGCCGTCGCGGTCGGGGCAGCCAGCAGTGCTGACAGGACCGACACTATTGGGACACTTGTCGGTTGCGTCGGGAACGCCGTCGCCGTCGCTATCCTCGGCAGTTGTGGTCGCCGGGGGCGGCGGAGGTGGTGGTTCCGTTGCTTGCGGGGCATCCGGGCAGCCATTATTCGCGGCGGTACCCGCTTGCTGAGGGCAGCGATCATCTTTATCAAAAACACCATCCCCATCCCGGTCGGGGCAGCCCTGAGGACCCACTTGGTTAGGACAGGGGTCGCTGCGGTCGGGTATACCGTCGCTATCCGCATCGGGACAGCCCGCCGTAGCGGTGGGGCCAGCTACTTCCGGACAGTCGTCTTCGTTATCGTAAAGTCCATCGCCATCCGTATCCGGGCAACCGTTAGGCCCAGCTTGTGTGGGGCAAGGGTCCGTCAAGTTGGGAAAACCATCCCCGTCCGTATTAGGACAGCCGAGGGTTTCCTGCGGGCCAGCTTCCTCGGGACAATCGTCCTCTTCGTCGTGCAAGCCATCCCCGTCCGTGTCGGGGCAACCGCTTTCGGTATCCGGCCCGGCCAGTAGTGGGCACTCGTCCTCCATATCGACGAAGCCGTCGCCGTCGGTGTCAGGACAGCCCCCGAGTTCTACCGTGCCGGCCTCTTCGGGGCAGTCGTCTTCAGAATTGATGATGCCGTCGTTGTCACTATCGGGGCAACCCTGCGTAGCTTCCGGACCAAATTGCGTCGGACAAGCATCTTCGCGGTCGGGGATGCCGTCGCTATCCGTATCCAGTTCCGTAGCGTTGCTGAAACGGTATACGTAGCCCGCGCCGAACTGGTAGTTATCTCGCAGTTCTACGCCCGCGATGCGGTACTCGCCCTGGACGTTGATGAACGAATTTTCACCCACGCGGAAATTCACCCCAGCTCCCAACGGAAACTGCGGATGGCCACTTTCGATATTTTCGATCACGTAGCCCACACCACCCATGACGTAAGGATGTACGGGACCCCGTTCGCCCAGCGGATAGAGCTGGAGGGTCGCGTCCAGGCTGGAAACGTTACGATTTTGAATGTCATCCACTACGTCAGCCACGCCTACTTTGAGCGGGATAGCCAGGGCAATTTGGGGAATAATACGGTAACGATACGCTACTTCCAAGCCAAAGGTGAGGCTCATGTCCGCACTATTAGCGGAGCCATAATCAATCCCCAATACTTTGGCGGAAACTTCGTGTTTGGTCGGAATGCTGGGGCCTAGCAGTAGGCTGTCTCCCTCGATTTGGGCCATACCCACTAGCGGCAAGAGGACCGCTAGCAGCAGGCAATACATTGGTCGGTTCATAAGGATGTAAAGTTGTAATCATGGAATCTTATCGGTCTTTGAGACCCCTCAAAAACCGATAAGACCGTAAACCGATCGGTTAGTGCTCTGTCAAGTCTCAATAAAGGAGTAATCTATGGCATCTTTTGCGCCCACTCTTCGTTAGAGAACCCCTTACGTAGCTTAGGCTATGCGCGGGAACCTCTGCCTTGATTGGCCACAAAATCTGCTGACACCTAACCCCTTCTTTCAAACTTGACAGAGCACTAGGTATGAACAAGTCCAGTGCTAAAAAATCCCGAATTTTCGCACAGGCGGAAATTCGGGATAAATTTTATTAGACTTGTTCTGCTGGTCCTGAATGAGCGAAAGTGAAGCAAATTTTATTCTGAAAAAGGCAAAAAACGTAGGCATAGCCTTAGCTACGGCGAGGCTTTTTAACGCA
>JBCDIR010000688.1:0-2519 GCA_038748735.1 Bacteroidota bacterium
AAAGATTATAATCGTTAGCGAATAGCACTGAACAGTTTGATGAAATTGGGTGTACAAGAGTTGGTAATTTTTTAGCTGTGGTTACAATGATGAGCTAGAACTCACGATTTTTTAGTCCGTTTTTTAGTGAAGTGATTTGAGAGAGGGTACCTCGAAAAAATTCAAGCTGAAAAACGGACTCAGAACAAAAAATCGTTACCCCTGGCTCTCGGCTGAGCCGAGACCAGGTAAATAAATACAAGGATTGAGAATTAGCGTTCCTTAATAAAATAGCTAATTTGCACCAAAACCAGCAACCGATATGCGACGTACCATCTTTCTTTTCTTCAGCCTTTTGTGTGCTACTTACGCCTGTACCGGCGACGCCAAAGTCAACAGGAGTGACGCAGCGGGCAGTGCCCTGCCATCCACCGCGCCGACCGAAGCTGCTCCGGTAGCCGAAGCGACTACGCCACCCGCCACCGCACCCGACGAAGTCCCCGTCGAAGCATACGCGACGACGGCCCGACGGCCCGTGCTAGATTGGAGTCCGTACACCGTCGAGGAGGCAAAAGTCGAATTCGGTTCGGCGCAGTTGGGGCGTTTGTGTACGAACAAATTCGGCTGCGTACAGTCCACACTCTACCCGCTGGGCTGGTCCGAAGATGGTAAATTTGCCTACCTCATCAAAAAAGCGAATGAAGCCGTAGAAGATCTCCACCTCATCCTCACGATTCAGGATATGGAATCGGACGAAGTACTGGCCAGCGAAACGTTTAAAGCCAGTGACCTCCCCAACTTTCGGGAAGAAAAAGACCTGTATACCGTTGTTAAGTCTTGGGAATACTTTTGGCCCACTTTTGCCGAGCAACTCACCGCTCACGACATCCGCGAGGGTACGGCGGGCAAACTCCTACCCCTACCCTACCGCACGAACGGTGAGATATACGATTTTCAAGCTAATAACCAAGAAAAGACCAATGACCTCTTCGCCGTGGACGTCGTAGACCGCCACGAACTGATCGCCATTTGTACGGACGTAGGGCAAAAGCGGATTCTCAACCACCAGTTTGGCAAATACGACCTGGCCTTGCGTACGCAGGCACTCGGGCTGTTTCGCAGTCCGTTCGAGGCGCGCGTAGCGGTCGTCGATGGCTGGGAAAAGCGGGGCTACGAAGGTCCACCGAACGTGCTAGCGTTTCAATTGGTGGGGTGCAAATTGGGGGAGGGGTTTGAGTAGTCGTAGACCTCGCCGAGCTTAGTTGGAACGGTACCTTTTACGGCTTTACTACTGCACCACCCAGCGCAAAAAGTCCGCCCCTCCCGCGTATTGTAAGCGGACGACGTAAGTGCCAACGGGTAAGGCGACGGCATCCAGCGTAAGCATGTGTTCTGTAGTAGAGATAACTTGCTGTTGCACCACGCGCCCGTTAATATCGAGCACCTGCAAATCGGTGTAGGAATGACCGCTAGGAAGAGTCAACTGGCTCTGCCCCGTGCTAGGGTTAGGAAAAATACGGATGGGTTTTTCCACTTCCGGCGCTTCCGTAGATACAGGAATGTCCCAGCCGATGGTCGGGTCACAGCCCGTGAGGTAGCGGTAATTGGGTAGGTTGGGTAGGTTAAAAGCCAAGTTAGTAGGGGATTGGATAGCCCCACTCACAAACTGGCAATCTTCCTGCAATAAATCCGGCGCAAAGATGACGTGCAGAAAATCGGAACTGGTACCGGGCGAGACGTAGATACGGCAATCTGGACCTGTAAACATATAGCCTAAGCCTACAGGCCAACCGTCCGTGGGCGAAGGAAAGCGCTCGAAACCGAGATCGTACACGCGCCCGAGTGTATCCGTAGAATGTAGATCAATCTGGTATAGGTAATCCCCGCTAGTTGTATACAAAAAGCGTCCTGAAGGGGAAAAACACAAACCCGTAGCTAAATCCATATTAGGGTAGTGAATTTCACGGTAGTTACTGAGTTCCCCCGTAGTATTGTCAAAATCGAAAAGAAGAATACCATTCTGTTCGGTGTTATTAGCCCACAACGACATATCCGGTGAAAACACTGCTTGTCCTATGTCCCAATTACTGGTGGTGGCGATGGCACCCCCAACCGTTATTTCCTGAACTAAGGTCACTTGCCCCAAACTATCGAGCGAGTACGTTTGGTACGTATTGGTATTGTAAGGTGCGACGATAAACCACCACGCGTTTTGTGCTTCATTGAGCCCGGCGGTGAGGTGACCAGGTGCGAGTACCGCGTCAATAACTTTTTCCTGATTGAGAAGTAATGGCACATTTCCATCAGGATAACTAACTGTATGCAGATGGATACCGGTGGAAACAACTGCTTCAAATTCCTCCGAAATATCAACGCTTGATTGTAAAAGATAAAAAATAGAATCAACTAAAAAATTAGGAAGCAATACGTTACCACTATAGCCGATATAGGCTCCATTGCCACCATCATTAGGGCAGTACGTGTCACTGATCCAGTCGTCCAGTAGTGTTTGGTTTTCAGGTATATTCACTTGGTCTCGG
>JBCDIR010000689.1:0-2519 GCA_038748735.1 Bacteroidota bacterium
GAAGAGTACTCCCGCGAGGCCGTCCATGACTAAGCGCAGCGGTAGCCACCAGAATAATTTAGCCCCCACCTCGTTCTTGAAACTGGTAATCAGCGTATTGCGAAAGTTCAAGAATGCTTTGCGCGGGGAAAGGTAATCCAGCGTGCCGCCGCCTAGGTGGTACACCTCGCTTTCGGGTACGGCCAGAATGCGGTAACCCGCGCGTTTGAGTCGCCAGCACAGGTCGATTTCTTCGGCGTGGGCAAAGTATTCGCCGTCAAAACCGCCAAAATTGCGAAACAGCTCCGCCTTAATGAACAGAGCAGCCCCCGTTGCCCAGAAGATTTCCGCCGTCCGGTCGTACTGGCCATTGTCTTGCTCGGTGGTGGCAAAAATCCGGCCCCGACAAAAGGGGTATCCCAAGCTATCCAGCCACCCCCCGGCGGCTCCGGCGTATTCAAACTGCTCGGGCCGTTCCAACGCTTTGACTTTGGGCTGGCAAGCCGCTACGTCTGGTGCAGCGAGGGCTTCCAGACAGGGCGCTAACCAATTGGGCGTCACTTTTACGTCGGAATTGAGTAATACTAGGTAGTCGGCACTTACTTGCGCCAAAGCTTGGTTGTAGCCCGCCGCAAACCCTAAATTTTTCGGCATAGCGATCACTGCTACTTGCGGAAATTCGGCGGACATGACGGCCAGTGAGTCGTCCGTCGAGGCGTTGTCCGCTACGATGACGCGGTAGTCCGTTTTAGCAATCGAATCCAGGACGGTCGGTAGATAAGCCCGTAAGTAGTCCGCCCCGTTATAGTTGAGGATAACAATGGCGACGCTGCCGTCTACCGCATTATTGGGTGGCGCGGGAGCGGGTAAGGTTTCTAACAAACGCTGCGCCTCGTCTTGATCTTGCGCGAGTTGATTTTTCAAACCTTCCAAGCTGTCAAAAGCCGTATCGCCCCGCAGGTGATGGTAAAACGTCACCCGAATATCTTGGTCGTAAATATCCGCTTGAAAAGCGAAAATATTGACCTCAATGACCCGTTCGGTTACGCCCTCAATACTGGGTCGCTCGCCGATGTAGAGCATGCCATCGTAGGTCGTTTCGGCTACTTGTACGCGCACGGCGTAGACGCCATCCGCCGGGATGAGTTTGTGCCGATTACGCACCTGAATATTCGCCGTCGGAAAGCCTAATTGCCGACCGAGTTGCTGCCCTTTCACCACTTTTCCCGCTAGCGTGTATGCGTGTCCGAGCCAGCGACGGGCGTCTTCCACTCGGCCGGCTTGCAGTGCGCGACGAACTTTGGTCGAACTAACGGCCATATCGTCGACCTCCTGCGCAGCAATTTCTTCTACCGCGTATTCAAAGGCTTTACTGTGCCATTTGAGATAATTCAGATCCCCCTGTCGGTTGAGACCAAATTTGTGATCGTAGCCAATGACGATAACGGAGGGTTGAAATTTTTCGACTAAGAACCGCTGGATGTACTCGTCTGCACTCTGCTGCGAAAACGCTACGGTAAAGGGAACTACTACCACGTTATCCACGCCGTAGCGGCGGAATAAAGCGAGTTTTTCCTCCGTGGTCGTGAGTAAGACGAGGCTATCATCGTTAGGGTAAATCACCTGCCGTGGGTGGGGGTGAAAGGTGATGACAATACTCTCTCCATCTCGCTCCTGAGCCAGGCCGTTGATGCGTGCCAGGAGCTGCTGATGTCCCAGGTGTACGCCGTCAAAAGAGCCTATTGTCAGTACGGCATTGTGGAAAGTGGGCAGTTCGTCCAGTTGTCGGAATATTCTCATATCAGTGCAAAGAAACGGAGAAAAATCGGGACTTAATCTATTTGCCCTTCCCCTGCAGGAGGACCAGTACAGTATAAAACATGATCTTGAAATCCAACGCCAGCGACATGTTCTCAATGTAGAGAATATCAAACTTTAACCGTTGAATCATTTGCTCAACGTTGCTAGCGTAGCCGTACTTGACCTGCCCCCAGGAGGTGATGCCCGGACGAACTTTCAGCAGGTGTTTGTAGTGGGGGGCTTGGGCCACGATGAGGTCGATATAGTGCTGCCGCTCGGGGCGGGGACCGACGAGGGACATATCGCCTTTGAGAACGTTCCAGAATTGAGGTAGTTCGTCCAGTCGCCATTTGCGCATGACCGAACCCCAGGGCGTACAGCGGTTATCCCCGTCGAAGCTGAGTTGGGGACCGCGGTGCTCAGCATCCGTATACATGGAACGGAATTTGTAGATGGTGAACGGTTCGCGGTTCAGACCAATACGCTCCTGCGAATAGATGATGGGTCCCTTAGAAGACAGGCGAACCCGCAGCGCGATGTAGGCATAAAGTGGGGACAATAACAGCAGGAGGATTCCCGACGCTAGTAGGTCGATTCCCCGCTTGACCAAGCGTTGCCAACGCGGCATCAACTCACGACTGATTTCGATGAGGACTGCGCCAAAAACGTGGTTCATTTTCACCGTTCCCAACAAAATATCGTACATATCAGGAATGATTTTGACCAAAATACTGCGATCA
>JBCDIR010000690.1:0-2518 GCA_038748735.1 Bacteroidota bacterium
GATGCTTGGTCAGCCATTAAAGCGAACAAGAGTGGCTACCTAACGGACATTGATACCCAATCATTGCTAGAGATTTGTGGCGAGTTTGAACTAGATATCGCCCTGCTTTTCTACCAGGGTGCTTTTGTCCACAAAGGCGACGAATTGCTCAAAATTTCAAAATCCGTCGAAGAAGAGAATATCGCCGAAGTGCTACTGCCGTACTTATCCATCAAAGCCAGCGAAACCATCGCTACCACCTACATACAGGGTATGCAGCACATGGTGGAAATTGCGGTCAAAGCGATGAGTCCGGGTATTAACGATCCCGCTACGGCTAACAGTGCCATCGACTACCTGACGGCCAGCTTACTGGAACACTTACGCCAACCGCCACAGCAGTGCCTGACCACGGCGGAAGGAGAACAACACTTATGGCTACAACCGCTCCCCCTGTCCGATTTACTCTTCCGCATCTACACGCCGCTGCGCACTTACAGTACGGGGGACGTGGTAGTGAGCCTAAAGATGATTCGTTCTCTGCGTCAACTGCTCAACGTTAATAATCTGAATAACAACCACCGTGACCTACTCCGTGGAGAGATCAAACGGATCAAAGCCGACGCTCAAGAACGCCTCTTCAATACCCACGACCAAGAACTGATTGCGGAGGCTTAGAATAATTTAATCACCCCAAAACAACAACTATGAAAACCGATTTACTACAACCGAAATCCATCAAAGAGATCCTGCAGGAACAAATTGAAACGGGCTTGCACGAATACAATCGACCCAAGGGAAGTTTGTTGCTTTCTGCGTTCAACGCGGGTTTAGAAATTGGCTTTAGCGTCTTGCTGATGGGGGTTATTTACACCCTTTTCAAAGGTGAAATGAGCAAAGCGAGCCTAACGATGGCCATCGCATTTTCCTACCCTATCGGTTTCTTATTCGTAATTATTGGTCGGTCGGAATTGTTCACGGAACATACGAACGTAGCGCTGCACCCCGTATTGAACGGAGACAAATCCATCGGGCAATTGCTTTACCTGTGGGGAACGATTCTGCTGGGTAACGTCATTGGTGGTGCCTGCATCGGAGCTTTTCTGACTTGGATGGGTCCAGCAATGAAAATCATCGACGTAGAAGCGTTCACTTACCTAGCAAAAAAGATGACTAAGCACGAACCACTCGTAATGCTGGGCAGTGCTCTACTGGCTGGCTGGATGATGGGACTGTTGTCCTGGCTACTGAGCGCGGCGAAGGAAACGGTCAGCCGAATCATCATGGTTATCGTGATTACAACCGTGATCGGTATCGGTGGCCTACATCACTGCATTGTGGGTTCGGTAGAATTGTTTTGCGGCTGGTTACTCAATCCGGGATTAGGCGCTGGTAAAGCGTTGCTAACGCTGGGTATTGCAATTGTCGGTAACGTCATCGGTGGTGCCTTCTTCGTAGCTACGCTCAAATATGGCAATGTAGTTACTTCCGAGGAATAAGCGTAAATCACCGGCGGCGGCCACCGCCGTACTGCATAGCTTCCCCCTTGCCGAAACCGTAGCTGAAGCCGAGGATAATGAAGCGTCCGCGCAAGCCATAGCTGTAAGCATAAAAATCTTCCTGAAGCACTTCCGTTTCAAAAATACGGGAAGCAAAAAGGTCTCGCACACTGAGGCTGATAACGGCTTTACCCTTGTTGATTTTCTTACGGGCGCCCAGGTCGGCAAACGCGAAACCGCTGCGTTCGCCTTGTACGGTTTGTACGTCAGAGCGGTAATTACCCATTACTTCCAGGTCAATCTGAGCGGGTAATTTAAACTTGGCCGTAAGTCGCGTCGACCACTGGTCAGCAGCAAAGTCGAAGGATTGTCCCTCCAGCTCACCGAGGCGACTGAAATAGCGGTAGTTAAAATCACCGTTGAACCGCAGCCATTTGGCAGGATTGTACTTGGCGTTGATTTCTAGCCCCGTCGAGGCATTCGTACCCAAGTTGATCGGACGACTAATATTAACGTTGTCCTCGGAGGTAGTGATACGCTCCACCACGCCCGTCGTGTAACGGTGGTAGACGCCAAAATTGAAGGAAATCTTATCGAGTATATAAATCCCCGTCATCTCGTACGAATCGGTAAATTCTGGCCCTAGGTCAGGATTACCCAGGCGGATGTTGAAGTTATTCCGAATGTTAAAAAACGGATTCAGTGACCATAAGCTGGGTCGCTCAATCCGCTTGGAGTAGCCCGCTTGCAGGGAAAACTGATCGTTGATTTTGTAGGAAGTGTGCAAGGACGGGAATAGGTTTGTATAATTTTGACTATTGGCCGTGTTGTTGGTTTCTAGCAGTGTATTCAAGTCAGTATTTTCCAACCGCAGCCCTACTTTCACGCCCCACTTCTCCCCTTCGTACGCTCCCGTACCGTACGCTCCGAGTACCTTTTGATTGAAATTAAAAACGTTGGTAAAGCCCTCGTCTAACACCCACTCATTGTTGATAAAATCGCTAACGGCGAAGTCATTATTTGCATCTTGAATGATGTAC
>JBCDIR010000691.1:0-2513 GCA_038748735.1 Bacteroidota bacterium
CCACGGTCTGAAAACGACTGCGGGGGAACCCATCGAGGTGCTCCAGCCGGGGCGCTTGAATACACACGCCGGGCCGGATTTTTTGGAAGCACGCATCCGCATCGGTGAGACCGTTTGGGCGGGTAATGTGGAGATGCACTTGCGCAGTTCGGAGTGGAACGCCCACCAGCACCAGTACGACAAAGCCTACGATAACGTCATCCTCCACGTGGTGCTCGACGAAAACGAAACCATTCGTCACCGCGACGGTGGACGTATTCCCTGTTTGAATTTACGATCTTATCTCCCCGTTGGTTTGGCGCAGCAGTACCTGCGGATGCTACACAGTGAGCAGTGGATTCCCTGCCACCACCAACTCAATGACGTGCCGGAGATGACGCGCTCCCTCTGGTTAGACCGCCTTTTGATTGAACGGCTCGAAGAACGTACTAACGCCCTGCGTACGCGCCTCCACGCCAATGACGGCGACTGGGCCGAGACCTTTTACCAGCACCTAGCCTGGGGTTTTGGCCTGCGGGTCAATGCCGACCCTTTTTTGATGTTAGCCGAATCGCTTCCTTTAAAAACGCTCCTCCGCCACCAAAACAATTTGCGTCAATTAGAGGCGTTGATTTTTGGGCAGGCGGGCCTCCTCGAACGCGACTTCTCTGAACATTATCCACTGGAATTGCAGCGCGAGTACCGCTTCTTGCGCAAGAAATACCAGTTACAACTGCTGCCGCAAACGTTGTGGAAATTCATGCGCATGCGCCCGGCCAATTTTCCGACGGTGCGCTTGGCGCAATGGGCTACTTTACTGTTCCGTACTGGACAGTTGTTCAGTAAGATGCTCGCAGCACAAAACCTGCGCGAAATCGAAAATGCTTTCGAGGTGGAATTGTCCAATTACTGGCAAACGCACTACCGCCTGGAGCGCGAGGGAAAGCGCAGCACTAAGCGTTTGGGTAAAACCCACGTCCACCTGCTGGTCATCAACATCATTGCACCTTTCCTCTTCCTCTACGGCAAAGAAATGGGGGACGAACGCTACCAAGACCGTGCCTTGGATTTGCTGGAAGCCGTACCCGCCGAGCGTAACCACGTCCTCGACAACTGGAAAAAATTAGGGGTCAAAGTACCCAAGGCCGCCCAATCGCAAGGCTTGCTCCATCTGAAGAAGCACTATTGCGAGGAAAAACGCTGTCTGGAATGCGCCATCGGTTGCCACATCCTCAAACGCCAACCGGACCAACTGGCGGAGGAGGAAGGTGTGCTCTACTTGCCTAGCTGGTGGTTGCTGCCCGCTGCTGTAGCCAAGTCAAAGGGAGCGTAACGAAGAGTGCCGGAAGTAGATTTTCGACATTGATGTCGCCGAGCCCCAAGATATTGATCCCGATTCCCACTATCAATGCCCCGCCTACGGCGTTGAGCTGGTCAATCATCGTAGGGGTGAACAAGCGTTGTAGTCGCTTCGCTAGTAGCGTAATCCCGCCCTGGAATAGTAGCATGGGAAAAATAGAAAAAAGCACGCCCACCCCGTAGGTGGCCGCAAACGCGATGGAGGAAATACCGTCCAACGTTGACTTGACCATCAGCAAGTCCCGTTTGCCCTCCAAGCCTTCTTCGATGGCGCCTACGAAGGTCATGCCGCCGATGCAGTACAGCAAGAATGCGGTGATTAGCCCTTCGGTAAATTGGCTGTCCGTTAGCCCGAGTCCGGTTTTTAGTGATTCGCCCAGCCCATTGAAAAACGTATCCCAGCCCATGACCTGACCAATGATACCACCGATAACGAGGCTGAAAATGAAGTTGAGGAAGTAGCCTTCCGGTAACTTTAGTCCCATCATCACCCCCAGTAAGAGGGTACCTAAGCCCAGCGCCTGAAAGATGATGGCCTGAATGTCTGCTGGAAAAACACCCTTGAGGTAGAGACCCACTAAGCTACCAAGCGCGACCGCAGCCATGTTGATGAAGGTGCCGATGGGGAGGTGGGTTACTTTTGCTGACATAGTCTACGAGTAGATTCATTCGATGACGATTGCAAAAGTAAGGGTGCGATAGATAGTTTTACGCTGCTTCCGCGTATTTTTTTAGGCCCGCGAGGTCTTTCAAGTGCATACGGTGTACCCACTTGATGATACCACCGAAATAAGCGATCAAAAATGCTGGCTTTTTCAGCGTCTCGTCAAACCACAAGCTGACTTCCGTTTGGTCACTGGTTAAACGTTTGAGGATAAAGTCCATTTTTACCTCTTCCTCGAAGGGGGCAACGAAGCTCTTTAAGAAGAAACTTACCTTTTCATCTTTCACCAGCTTAGTGATTTCTTGATAGCCAAACTGCTTACCCTTCTGATTCATGTAGATGGTCTGTGCGCCTACTACGCCGTCTTCATTGTTGACTTTGCATAGCGAGTTCGTTTCGGCGAGCCAAGCGCTCCATTCCATCAGTTGCTCTTGGTACCGAATAGCGTCATACACCTTGTCTATTGGTGCGTCAATTGTTATGGTTTCTATGTATTGAACCTTTTTGGGAA
>JBCDIR010000692.1:0-2508 GCA_038748735.1 Bacteroidota bacterium
GCAGAATTGCGCCAAGCCAAGGAAGCCCTGAAAGCAAAAATGAATACCCGCACGGATATCAAAGACGTAGCCGATACCGACCAACTCGGAGTAGAACAGTTCGTCCTCCGTACCCGCCCCGAAGCCGAATTGTTGGGCCTCAGCCTCGGCGGGATCATGGCCCAAGTGCGGGCTGGTTTCTTCGGCGAGGAAGTACAAAGTCTCCAACGCGGAGCGGACGAAGTAAAAGTCTGGGTCCGCTACCCCCGCGACGAGCGCGCCCGTACCGAAGGCCTCCTGGACATGCGCATCAGCACTCCGCAGGGGAACAGCTATCTGCTGCGGGACCTCGTCACGGTTGACGAGCAGGTAGGTACCCTCGCCATCAACCACCTGGAAGGGCAGCGGGAGATCCGCGTAGAAGCTAACGTGGCCAATGTATTGGTGTCAGCCCCCGCCGTTATCGGTGATATAGAAGCCAGTTACCTACCCGAAATTATGGACCAGTACCCTTCCATCACCTATTCGGTGGAGGGACAGCAGCGTGATGCCTTTAAGATGGGTGGTGCGATGGGAACCGTCGGGCCAGTGATATTACTGTTTATCTTGGGTTTGGTTATCCTGAACTTCAATAGCTTTTCGCAAGCGTTTATCGTATTTGGCCTGTTTCCTTTCGCGCTCATCGGCGTGATTTTGGGACACTGGATACAGGGAACGCCACTCAATGTTTTCTCCTTCGTGGGTACGATTGCGCTCATTGGGGTATTCGTCAATAATTCGCTGGTGTTTATCTCTACGCTCAATCAGAAATTGCAGGAAGGAGTGGATTGGCAAGCGGCGCTGCGTGCTACTGCCGCCAGCCGTTTCCGCCCCATTTTGTTGACGACCGTCACGACCGTTGCGGGTTTAGCACCGCTTTTGGCCTCGTCGAGCTTGGGGGCACAGTTCCTCAAAGGACCCGCCATCGCTATTGCTTACGGTCTCAGTTTTGGCTTGTTCAATGTATTGCTATTGTTGCCCGCCATGCTGCATTTGTCTAATGGCGCGCGGCAGTTGTGGTCGCGTTTGTTGCGTCGCAGTACCGTAAATGCTCGTCAGGTCGAACCCGCCGTACGGAGTATGGCTTACCGGATGGAAGACTAACACTGTCAAAGGAATAGACTTGTTCTGCAGGTCCTGGATGAGCGAGAGGGTAGCGAATTTTATTCTGAACAAGGCAAAAAACGTAGGCGATGCCTGAGCATCAGCGAGGCTTTTTAACGAAGTGCAGGATAAAATTTCGCCACTCGCAGCCATTTGAGGGCTTGCAGAACAAGTCTAATAAGGCCCCGACGATAAATTTGCAGTGGGATGCTTATTTGTTGGGGCCTTCCACACTAAGGCGTGGTCGCTACCTGCCGGCCGGTGGCACAGCAGGTGGGCGCTCCGTGGTTCGCTGTTCGTCCTGCCTTCCGAGCACGGCACGGCGCAGGCAGGTCAGCCCTACGGGCCATAGCCACTGCGCATCGCTAGGCCGGGCCGTCCCGCAACGCCGCATGTCAGTACAGAAGGCACACGACGATGCGTCCAACACCTAGTCCGCAAGGACGCATAACCATGCGTCCTCCTGGCTCGTAACGACGCATTGCCATGCGTCTCCTAATAAAAGCAAAGACGCACAGCTATGCGTCACTCAATACACATCATCATGCGTTACTTATATCTTATCGGTCTACTACTTGGCACTTACGCTCTGAGCGCCCAAAGTGTCCTACCACTAGACGCGGCCATCCAAACCGCGCTGGCCAATAACCACCAAATTCAAATCAAGCGTATGAACGCCCGTACCCAGGCCCTGCGCGTAGATCCTGCCTTGGTGGGTAAAAAACTGGTCGGTAACCTCAACGCCAGCTACGAAATTGGCTGGAGCAGCGCCGAAATAGAAACCTTACCCCTCGGCCCGGGGGAAAACGAGCCACTGGAGCTGGACGGTATCTCTAATGACATTATCGTCGCACCCGAAGTCAGCTACGTACTGCTCGACGGTAAGGCGGGCAACTATCGTCTGGAGCAACTCGGCACCCTCAGCCGTCTGGCCGAACTAGAACTACGCCAGACCATTGAGCAGACCATCGCCGAGGTCAGTACGACCTACTTCCAGCTCGCCGAACTGCAAACCCAACTTGACCTCAGCCGCCAGCGTATTGCCCTTACGCAGGACCGTCTCCAGCGTGCGCAGCAAGATGCCAGCTACGGTACCAGCAGTAGCCTACAAGAACTTCAAATCAAAGTGGACCTGCAAACGGACAGTGCTGCCCTCCGCGACTTGACCCTCGCCTACGAAAATGCCCAGCGACAATTCAATCGCTTAGTTGGCCAAGCGACCGACGATCGTTTTCAAGTTGATACGGAAGTTACTAGCCGTGCTACCCTTTCGCTTACGGATTTAGAGCAAAAACTGCTGGCGCGGAATGCTATTCTAAAACTCAGTCAGGAGGGCGTACGCTTAGCGGAGTTGGACGTTCGCCTTAGCGAAGCCGCTTTTCGTCC
>JBCDIR010000693.1:0-2505 GCA_038748735.1 Bacteroidota bacterium
CCAAGCGCATCTTCCACCCAAAGAAGCCGTCGTGGCCTACTTCACTGGCAAACAACGCTGGTACGTCATTTTCATCAGTGTGGAACAGGTTGTTTTTGAGACCTTACCAGCCGTAGAACAGCTCGCAGTTTGGCAAGAAAACGCACGAAACAACTTAAAAATGACGGGGGAGGATGGCATCCGTATTTTTGCGCAGGCCGCCCACCAGCTCTACCGGTCACTTTTGCCCGCCGCAGCACGCAGCAAAACGCTAGAACGCCTACTGATTATCCCCGATGGGGAACTGGCCTACTTACCTTTTGACTTATTGCTAACTCAAAAACCGCTGGGAAACAACGTACGTGATTTTCCTTTTCTCTTCCGCAATTCCTCCCTAGCCTATGCCTACTCCTGGGCAATTCAGGAATTGAACGGAGACCGTGCTCCTGACGCTACTCGCCTGCTACACGTAGCGCCTATTTTCGAGGCTGATCCGGGGTACCACCTTCCGCTTAGCGCCGCTCCGTTGCCGGCTACGCAGCCTTGGCAACCCACTACCCTCCTACGGAATGCGGCAACTAGGGCTAATTTCTTAGCGCGGGGCCAAAGCTACGGCTTACTGCACCTTGCTTCGCACGCTACTGCTTGTGATACCTTGCTGCGGGAACCCGCTATTTTGTGTAGTGATAGTTTGCTGTATTTGCGGGATATTCAAAACGCTCAATTTACCGCTCATCTGGTTGTGCTCAGTGCTTGTGACGCTGGTATTGGAAATGTGCAACGGGGAGAGGGGATTATGAGTTTGGCGCGCGGGTTTGCCTACGCTGGGGTCCCCAGCGTGGTGTCTACGCTCTGGAAAATTAACGAGCGCACCACCTACCAACTACTCGATCGCTTTTATTATCACCTCAGTACTGGCAAGGCAAAAGACGAGGCGCTCCGGCAAGCTAAACTGGATTTCCTCGCTAGCTGTTCTGATGTGCAACTGGCTCCGTATTACTGGGCGGGTTTGGTAACCATTGGCGATCAACAGTCCGTAGTGACACGTGAGCGTTGGCCACAACCCATTGCTTTCCTAGCCCCTCTACTCTTGTCTTTGGTACTGATCATTTTTTGGTGGTATAAGCGTCGGTGACCCACCCACCGACTACTCGGACAACAAAGCCGCCAAATCCACCCGCCCCTCGTAAATCGCTTTGCCGATAATGGCGCCAAAACAACCGAGTGCCGTCAGGTCCTCCACTTCTTGCTGAGTCGTTATGCCGCCGCTGGCGATGAGTTGCAAATTCGGAAATTGCTTCCGAATACGTTGGTACAAGTCCGTATCGGAACCCTGCAATAGGCCATCTCTTGATACCTCGGTACAAATAGCGTATTGGATACCAGCCGCCAGGTAGCGTTCCAGAAAAGGAAACAGCTCTTCCGCGCTCTCTTCTTGCCAACCACTGACGGCGACCTTACCGTTTTTGACGTCCGCGCCCAGGATGATGCGCTCGGCACCGTAGCGGGCCAACCAGCTCAGGAAGAGGTCCGGATTTTTCACGGCCACCGTACCGCCCGTCACCTGGGCCGCACCGCTTTCGAAGGCGATGTGTAGGTCTTCGTCCGCTTTGAGTCCACCCCCGAAGTCGATGTGCAAATCGGTACGCTTCGCAATGCGTTCTAACACTTTATAATTGACGATATGTTGGGCGCGCGCGCCGTCCAGGTCCACTAAGTGCAGTCGGGTCACCCCCACGTCAGCAAAGGCTTTAGCGACTTCCAGCGGGTCTTCGTTATACACTTTTTTTTGGGCGTAATCGCCCTGCGTCAAACGCACGCATTTACCGTCGATGATGTCGATGGCGGGAATGATGTACATGCTAGTGGAGTTCGTTTGGACGGTTACGACTTCTTCTTTCGACGGATGGTTTTCAAACGAAAGATCGTTACGCCGAAAGGCGCTAAATCAAACGCAATACTGTGGTCGAGTCCGTCCCATTCTTTGACCTCGGCTTTGATGGCTTTATGGTTGAGCAAGTCGCCCGTACCACCGTAGGTAGTAGCGTTGCTGTTGAGAACCTCTTCGTAGCTGCCCTTGGTGGGAACGCCCACGCGGAAGCCCTCGTAGGGAACGGGGGTAAAGTTGCAGACGACGACGATACGGTCCTTTGCGTCCTTGCCCTTGCGCTGGTACGACAGCACACTTTTTTGGTGATCGCCGTGGTTGATCCACTCGAAGCCCTTTTGGTCAAACTGCTGTTCGTAGAGGGCCGTGCTACTGGTGTAGAGTCGGTTCAGGGCGGATACCCAGGCTTTCATCCCCGCGTGGTGCTCGTGTTCGAGCAAGCCCCAGTCCACGCCTTTTTCAATGTTCCACTCGGTGGTTTGCCCAATCTCACCGCCCATAAAGAGCAACTTGGTTCCTGGGTGCGTGAACATATAACCGTAGAGGGCACGTAGGTTGCTGAAGCGCTGCTCGTTATTACCGGGCATCCGGGTTAGTAACGTGCCTTTGCCGTGTACCACCTCATCGTGCGAGAGCGG
>JBCDIR010000694.1:0-2486 GCA_038748735.1 Bacteroidota bacterium
GCGATTATTCAAATCACTGAATAACGATGCGACCCTACTCAACGAAATTCTGCGATGAGGAAAGACCGTTATCGTGTACTCGTTTTGACCGATCACCGGGGACATAGTGCCGAAAATTCGCTATATGCCTTACTAAGCGCACTCGTGGTTCATCCCCGCTGTGCGGGCGTAGGCGTAGCCAGTAGAGGGGTAGCACAAAACGCGCTGTTTTTTGCTGATCGCCGGGCTGATCAACTTTTTGCCGTAGATGTATCGTCTGATTTCGTGTACGATGCTACGGGGAAGATTTTTAGTAGAGGATTACGCAAAGTGGCGGCCTCCGACTACGATATTGTCTTTTTGCGGCTACCACGGCCAGTGCCGGATGCGTTCCTGACGTGGCTTCCCTTGGCGTTCGGGCAACACGTTTTGATCAACCATCCACTGGGTATCTTGACCACTAGCACCAAGGCTTTCTTGCTCAATTTTCCAGATTTGTGCCCACCCATACGGCTGTGTAAAACGGAGGAAAACGTAACGGAGTTCCTGGCGGAACACCCCCAACTCATTCTCAAACCTTTGCAAGACTACGGTGGTCGTGGTATCCTCAAAGTAACCGAAGCTGCGGTGGACGATGGTACCCAGCTACACGCGTGGGAAGCGTTTTTACCCCAACTACGCGCCCGCTTCGAGCAAACGCCTTTCCTGGCCATGAAATTCTTGTCTAACGTCCAGCAGGGAGACAAACGCATTCTGGTTGTAAACGGCGAAATACAGGCGGCCTCCCTGCGGCTTCCGGCGGAAGGGTCCTGGTTGTGCAATGTTGCGCAGGGTGGGCGTTCGGTACCCGCTCAGCCCGATGCTGACGAGGCTAAAATTGTAGCGGCTATTGCTCCGGTACTCCGTCAGCAGGGCATTTTGATTTGTGGTGTAGATACCTTGGTAGATGACCAAGGGCAACGGGTATTATCCGAAATCAATACCCTCAGTGTGGGTGGTTTTCCGCAAGCCGAACAGCAGACGGGCCAGCCCATCATTTCTCAAACTATTGAACATTTTTTCAACTATGCTGACGACACAGCTAAATAGCCTTCCCGTTCAGGAGGAACTCGTACTAGCGGACATACCGTTGGGAACGCGGCGCAATTTTTGGTTAAAAATAATCTCGGACGGATTCGCCAACCCGGTCTGTATTCCGGTGATGATCGCTAAAGGAGCAGCACCCGGCCCCGTACTCGGATTAACGGCGGCGGTTCACGGGAACGAACTCAACGGGATACCCGTCATTCAGCGTCTTTTTAACGAAATAGAAGTGGAGGAACTGCGGGGAACCATTATCGGTGTTCCGGTGGTGAACGTCCCCTCTTTTATTCGCAAGAAGCGCCGATTCAACGACGGGGTAGACCTTAACCACATCATGCCCGGTAAGGCTAATGGCAATATCAGTCAAGTATACGCCCACCGCTTCATGGAGCGAATGGTACGACATTTTGATTATCTGTTAGACTTACACACGGCCAGCCACGGTCGGGTGAACTCCTACTACCTGCGGGCCGATATGGACTTACCCGTAGTAGAAAAACTGGCTATGTTGCAAAACGCGGATATTATCGTTCACAATCCCCCGTCGGATGGTACACTGCGCGGTGCTGCGGATGAGTTGGGTATTCCGGCCATTACTTTAGAAGTTGGTAACCCAAATATTTTCCAAAAGCGCCTCATCCGCAGTGGCGTAACGGGCATTCACAACGTACTCTGCTATTTAGATATGGTAGATGACGAAATCGAAACCGCAGAAAAAACGGCCGTCATTTGTAATTCTTCGCAGTGGATGTATACCGACCGGGGAGGCTTACTCACTATTTTCGTTGACCTCCGGGAACGCTTGCAGGAGGGGCAATTGGTAGCCACGATGCGCGATATTTTTGGTAATAAAATCAAGGATTATCACGCACCTTTTGCAGGAATCGTTATTGGAAAAAGCATCAGCCCGGTCAATCAAACCGGAGGGCGCATTATTCACCTGGGAAGGATAAGAACGTAACCTCAAATACGGTATAATTTCAATCATAAATTGAGATTTTTTGAAGCCTAAATAGTCAAGTGAAATTTTTTTGAAAAAAATCACTTTTTTCAGCGCGGTATTAAAAAAGACTGCACATTTGTCGCGTAAATCTCGTTGCACCGGTAGCTAATGAGATGATCCTTCACTTCCTAATGAAAACGTGGTCGAGCCGGGAAACGCCCAGTTCCGCCACTTTATCAACTACCAACTTATTATCAACGTTTTGCCCGCATCAGCCCTGCTGTAGCAATAGTTTAGGTTCGGGTATATCATCACTTTCAACTATGATCATGACCAAGCCAAGAGTCGTAAAAGACTACGAAAAACTCAGCGATGAGATTGTTGAGCAGATCAAGCTCGTTTATCCGCGCGGTTTTGCGCAGCACCTCGTTCCTTTCGTCAATAAGGAAGGCGAGCGCCGCATGGGACTCCCCTTCGAGAC
>JBCDIR010000695.1:0-2483 GCA_038748735.1 Bacteroidota bacterium
CCGCAGCGCTGCGGCTAGTGACCACTTGGCCGATGCTATTCAGCACGTCTACTCGCTGGAGCACCACATTCTCGAAGAAAACACGGCTCTCCGTGGGATTGGGGAAAATGCGGATATCCGTCTGTGCTACGTCAATCACTTGCGAAGTACCAAGATTCGTGACTTCTACACAGTAATCCCCATCGTTTTCTAAGTTACCATCGAAACGGTCGAGCATCAGGGTATACTGGACGCCAGCTTCCGTATCCAGTTCTAGGAGGATATTGTATAAATCATCGTCAAAGTCTTCGTCTTCATTGCAGGCCACGGCGGTCAGATTATCACAAGCTCCCGTGTATACTACGGCTTGCAAATCGTCGGCATAGTCGTCCACCCCACAGGCGATGGTTTTGATCTGGTAGCGGTTGCCGTCACCGGTGAACGTTAACCAATTGGTATTGGACAGAGGCTGTTGATCTTCAAAGCACTCAAAGCCCGTGGTGGGGTCGCTAGCGTCTGAGTTATAGTTAAAGGTACGGTACTGACCAGATGTTTGAGGCATGTTTTCCGCTTGACCGAAGAGTCCGCTAATATCACCCGCCGTGGCACACGTATTGCCTTCGTCGGCGATACCTCCCAGGTTAGTGACCTGTACACAAAATTCTCCGGCGGCCCCCTCAAACCCATCAATAGCCAGTCGATAGACGACGTCCACCTCGGTGGTTATATCCATATTGATACTAAAAATACCCCCTGGGCCATCTTCATCTTCACTACAATCCAGAAAAGTGAGCGCATCACACGGCCCACTGTACAGCGCGGCTTGGGTATCGCTCAGGTAATTCGTGGCACCGCACTCGACTGTCCGTAAGTTATAAGTGTTACCATCCCCCGTGAAAGTGAACCAGATGGTACTTTGAAAAGGATCCTCCTGAAAGAAACACTCGGCAGCAAAGCTGGGATCGTCTTCCGTGGTGTAGCCCGTATTGTCGAATAGCATCGACGTTTGGGGTTCGTCTACGGCTTGACCTAGGAGGGCGTCAATGGCCGTAGCACCGTCACACGCGTCGTCGGCAGACGTGCCCATCTCTACGACGATGTCGCCCGTAGTGCTCGCACTACAACCGTCGTTATTGGTGACCGTATAGGTAATCGTATACGTACCCACACCCGTAGCCGGGTCGAAGCTGAAGGTACCATCACCATTGTCGATCACGCCCGTTCCGCTGTACGTACCGCCAGCAGGGGTGCCGCTATCCAGCGTTTGTAGCCCCGCATTGGTGGCAAAGGGACCAGGAGCCGCAAACGTGACCATTGGCGTAGCCACCAGACTAACCGCAACCGTATCGGCAGTTTCCCCGCAGATCGTGCCCGCATCTACGGTATAAATAATGTTTGAGGTTCCGGTATTGGCCATAGCCGGGTCAAAGGAGAAAGTCATGCCGTTGCCATCATCCGTCACACCGGGTCCACTGTACACGCCGCCCGAGGGCCTACCACCTCCAAGACCCGTAACGGCTGCGTCACCCACGCAGTAGACGGTATTGTCCAAGTCCAGTTGGGCAAGGCCGGATAGTTCGGCCATATTGTAGGTGAAGCAAATGGGGTCGCCGCCGTTGTTACACCCCCCAAGCACCCTGACTTGCAAATCCCGATTGAAAACCTGACTAAAACTAGTAGTAATCGTATCACCCGTTCTGAAAACATTCAGTTCACTGCAGGGAACGGTTGGATCAAAAGATGGGTTCAGCCACTGCCAGCCTGCACCACTGTTGAGTGAACCGTCAATACGCACCGTAAATTCTCCTTCAATACTGCCAGGACATTCTAGGATTTCGATGGCATTGATAACGGGCAAGTCCAGTACGTTGAGCGAGGCCGTAGTCGTATTGGTAGCGTCTCCGTAGCTGATCGTTTGGGTACCGACACCCGCCGCCGCCGGGTCAAAGGTGAAAGTCATACCGTTGCCATCGTCCGTGACGCCGGGACCACTGTAGACACCGCCCGCCGGAGCGCCGCCGCCCAGCGTCTCGGTATCTCCGTTGACGCAGTAGCCGAAAATGAAGGGAGAAAAAGTCAGGTTCACCGCCTGGGTACCGGAGCCGGAAAGCGCAAGTAGTGTTGTGCTACTAGCGTTCTGCCAATTGCCGGTAGCGAAGTCTGGTGGGTTGGGGGCCACATCGTAATTGCTGAAATAGATTAGATTATTGTTTTGATCGACCGCCACTGCTTCCCAGCGGGTACCCGACCAAGCAATACGCACATCCCCGAAGGGAACATCCACTGATTCGTAGGCGTTTCTGCCGTTGATCTCCTCCGTGAAATCTAGGGTGCCCGTACCTAAGTCGTCCGTGAGGGTAATCGTATTGCCTGCTTGGGCCATCAACTGGCTGTTGCCAAATAGGAATACAGTGAGCAATAAAAAGATAGGATAAAAAAATCTCATAAGGTTTTGGATTGAACATAGACGTTATGAATATAATTTGTGTAGGGAGGAAACGCCG
>JBCDIR010000696.1:0-2476 GCA_038748735.1 Bacteroidota bacterium
ATATCGGTAAAGTAAAGCAGGTGATCGGCCCCGTAGTGGACGTGAGCTTCACGGGTGAGGATGCCAAGCTGCCCGAGATTCTAAACGCATTGGAAATTAAGCGCCCCAGTGGTGAATTGCTCGTACTCGAAGTACAGAAGCACCTCGGTGAGGACAGTGTACGCGCCATCGCAATGGACGCTACCGACGGTCTGACGCGCGGTACGGAAGCCGTGGACACCGGCGCACCCATCGCTATGCCTACGGGTGACGCGATCAAGGGTCGGCTCTTCAACGTGGTCGGCGAGGCCATCGACGGTATCGGCGAGGTATCCAAGGCCAGCTCTGCACCGATTCACCGCAAGCCACCCGCCTACGAAGACCTGTCTACCGATAAGCAAGTACTCTTTACCGGTATCAAAGTTATTGACCTGATCGCACCCTACACCAAGGGAGGTAAGATCGGTTTGTTCGGCGGTGCCGGAGTAGGTAAGACGGTACTGATTCAGGAATTGATCAACAACATTGCCAAAGGCTACGACGGTATCTCCGTTTTTGCTGGTGTAGGCGAGCGTACCCGCGAAGGGAACGACCTGATGCGCGAGATGTTGGAAGCCGGTATTATTAATTATGGTAAGGACTTCCTCCACAGCATGGAAGAAGGTGGTTGGGATTTGTCCAAAGTAGACAAAAAAGCCCTGGAATCGTCCAAAGCGACCTTCGTATTCGGTCAGATGAACGAGCCTCCGGGGGCCCGCGCACGTGTGGCCCTATCTGGTTTGACCATTGCGGAGTACTACCGCGACGGCGACTTGAGCGACCCAACGGGCGGTCGTGATATTCTCTTCTTTATTGACAATATTTTCCGCTTTACGCAAGCCGGTTCTGAGGTGTCTGCCCTGCTGGGTCGTATGCCATCGGCGGTAGGTTACCAGCCGACACTGGCCTCGGAGATGGGTTTGATGCAGGAGCGTATTACGTCTACGAAGCGCGGTTCGATTACGTCCGTACAGGCGGTATATGTACCGGCGGATGACTTGACGGACCCGGCTCCCGCTACGACTTTCGCTCACTTGGACGCCACTACGGTACTGAGCCGTAAGATTGCGTCTTTGGGTATCTACCCAGCCGTGGATCCACTGGATTCTACGAGCCGGATTTTGGACCCTGCCATCATTGGTGAAGAGCACTACGCTTGCGCGCAACGCGTGATGAACATCTTACAGCGTTATAAGGAATTGCAGGACATCATCGCCATCCTCGGAATGGAGGAATTATCCGATGACGACAAGCTAGCGGTAACGCGCGCGCGTCGGGTACAGCGTTTCTTGTCGCAGCCGTTCCACGTAGCGGAGCAGTTTACGGGTCTACCCGGTGTACTAGTGCCCATTGAGGATACCATCAAGGGCTTCAATATGATCATGGACGGCGAAGTGGACGAGTATCCAGAAGCAGCCTTCAACCTCAAAGGAGACATTAACGATGTGATCGAAGCGGGTAAGAAGATGCTCGAGGAAGTCGAGGCTTAGATTTGGTAGTGTGGCTCGAAAATCACTTTTCGTCGCCGACAACTCTTAATGACTTAATTAAGCAACAGAATGAATATTGCCGTACTAACACCAGACCGCGACATCTTTCAGGGCGCTATCAGTTCCGTGAAAGTGCCCGGCGTCAACGGTGAGTTTCAAGTGCTCAATAACCACGCCCCGATCGTTTCGGCCCTCGAAGAAGGGAAAGTCGAAATCGTAACGGCAGGTGGTGAATATACTTATTTCGACCTGGACGACAACGCAAGCAAGACGGCGAGCGGCGCGGGCCAGCAAGTAGCTTTCTTAATCGAAGGCGGCTTTGTCGAAGTATTGAACAACGAAGTGTCGCTGCTAGTGCAGGGCGTTCGTCGAATGTAGATTTTTTGCGCGCTGAGCGCGTAGATCAATAGACTTGTTCTGCTGGTCCTGAATGAGCGAAAGCGAAGCAAGTTTTATTCTGAATAAGGCAAAAAACGTAGGCATAGCCTTAGCTACGGCGAGGCTTTTTAACGCAGTTCAGGATAAAATTTTGCCACTTGCAGCCATTTGAGGGCTTGCAGAACAAGGCTAACATAATGGGCGGCCCACTCTGACTTTGGTTGGGGTGGGCTGTTTTCTATTTCACAAAGGCGTTTTCCATGCTGCTTTGCTCTTCATGAGAAATATTCAGCCTTCGGGCTCTTTCCTTCCATTGGCTGGTAATTTGCTTTGTCTGCTCAATAAATTTTGTCGCTTCCGCTGCTTTCCACCGGAAAAAATCTATTACTTCCAGGCATAAGTCGAAGTCTAAATTGTTGTCTTCTTCCGAGATATTCAGACTAAGACCAGTTCCTCTTGGCGTGGGGTTAATGTCGTAGGCCGGTGACAGTCTCCATCCGCTTTTATCGAGAAGAAAACCGTGATTTCGCAGGTGGTCATCCGTATTTGAGATGGCAACGGAAAATACGATTCTGCGCCATAACTCTCTG
>JBCDIR010000697.1:0-2474 GCA_038748735.1 Bacteroidota bacterium
TAGAGTTGCAGCCCCGTATCTCCCTGCGGATGATTGGGCGGTACCAGACATATTTCTACTCGTACCAGATACTCAACAAATATCTCAGGTTCGGAAGTGGAGTGGTATTTCCCGCGAGTTGGAAGTGCCATTACTCTATCTGTCGTCCCAGGGTTCCTCCGAGCTGATTCCTTCTTTTCCCAATTTGGGTTCCAATAATTTCTTGTCGTTGCCCGCTAATGACAGCAGTCTAAGAGCAGCTCTGGCCCCCTACACACGTCCGAAGCGCAAAGGGAACCGCCCCATGCAGGATGGTCATCTACTCCTCAAAACGAGTGATAATGTCTTAGAACGCGTGGCGTTTACGGATATTCTAGTATTGGAAGCCGTCGGTAATTATTGCCATTTCTACACTACCAACAAGCGCTATACCCACCGTATGCCCTTGAAGAACTATTCACAGGTTTTTCCCGAATCGCAGTTCGTACGCGTTCACCGCAATTTTGTGATCAACCTACACTATCTCACGAGCATTGCGTTACAAAAAGGAGTAGTAGAAGTAGCGGGTAAACCTTACCCGCTCAGCCAAAAATACAAAAACGATTTACTGACGCGTTTCCCGAAGGTGTAATTAGTGCAAACACCACCCGCCGAACGCGCGCTGAGCTTACCCCAAATTCGATCGCTACTGCGCAGCCAAGCCCCCGAATTTGCGGAGGGTTCCATCCACTACCTATCCGAAGGATGGGACAACATCCTGTACCGTTTGGGAGACGAGCACTTGCTGCGCTTACCCCGACGCGAAGTAGCCGTTCAGTTATTACTGAACGAACAGCAATGGCTTCCCCAACTAGCTATACATCTACCGATTTCCGTTCCCGTCCCAATCCACTGCGGACGACCTACCGAACTTTTCCCCTGGCCCTGGAGTATCTCTCCCGCATTTCCGGGCGAGGTAGCAGCCGTTCAAGCCCCCGGTCCGGGAGAGGCTGTGCGCTTGGCTCAATTCTTTAGGTCTTTGCACCAAATTGCCCCAAGTGATGCGCCTAAAAACGCTAGTCGGGGCGGACAATTGTCAGCAAAAGTACCCACCACGGAGGCACGCTTACATCGTCTTCAACAACGAGAAAACCTCCCTAGCGCTCTGCTGGACATTTGGCAGGACGCACTAGCCGCGCCCCTTCACACGGGTCCCGCGCGTTGGCTACACGGCGATCCCCACCCTAAAAATATGCTGGTACACCAGGGTACGTTCTCAGCCATCATCGACTGGGGTGACCTCACGGCCGGGGATGTGGCCAATGACTTAGCGGCATTCTGGATGCTGTTTGCCGACCGTGCCATTCGCAAACACGCCCTTAGTACTTACGGTGTAGACGAAGCCACCTACCGCCGCGCCCGTGGCTGGGCTATTTTCTTCGGGGCTATCCTACTGGAAGTCGGTTGGCAAGCGTCCGATCCCCTTTTTGTGAAGGTCGGCCAACGCACCTTATACCACGTAGTTCAAGAAATCTAGTTACTAAAATTAAAACAACCCGAGCCGACCCTGCGTCGACTCGGGCATTCAAAAAACCCATATTCATCTCTGTTGCGCTGGGGTAGCGCTTATCTTATTTTCCTCGGTAGAGGAAGAGCGAGCTAGCGCCCTCGAAAGTTGTCATTTTGTCTGGTGAAACGTCACCCGTGGCCGAGGCGCGGAAAGCCAGAAGTAGGCCGCCCTCACGCGCACGTTCCGCTACGTAGGCCATTTTCGTTACGTTGTCGTATGCCACATCTACGGGATTACCCAACATCGTATTGCCACCCGCAATACGAGTATAGTTGCTGGCGGAAACACTGTCGCTATTGCGGAAGGAAGACCAATTTTCAATGAAAAATAACGCACCGTCGCTATCGCTGGAAGCTGCTCCTACGTCGGTCAGTACCATCAGGTCATCTTCCGTATCGTAGATGATACCGTGCGTACGTACCAAGCCTTCAATGGTGATCACGTGGTCGGGCATCACCATTTGGCCGTCGTTATTATTGGTCAAAAAGTCGTTATAGATCGCTACGTCGCTGCTGTTATCCACGACGGCGTAGAGATCATCACCTACCATGCGGAGTCCCCACAGGTTGATATTCGTTTCTAGGCTCATTGAGAACTCTAGGCGTCCGTCCGTTTCTTCGTAAATCACGAATTTGTTGGGGAACAAGTCCGAGCCATCCTGTGCGACGATATACTTGTTGTCTTTGACGGCTAAACCACGGCCATTCTGGAAGTTGCTCGTACTCGTCAGCGAGACGCTCACATCCAGTAGGCTGGTATTAATGTCTGCTTGCACGTCCGCATAAGCGACTAGTTTGGAATCGCTGCGGTTGACTTGGTACAAGCGATCGCGCTCTCCGTCGTAGTAAATACCGTCCGAATCTTGGCCCTCGGCCTCAAAGGTTTCGGTCTTCATCTCGTCACTTTCGGCGTCGGTTTTACCAACCATCCCCGACGTATTGGAGGA
>JBCDIR010000698.1:0-2466 GCA_038748735.1 Bacteroidota bacterium
CCGCGACAGCCTCATTTTCGGGATGCGAATGGGACAAACCAAGAAGGAATTTTACACCACCTGTTGGGACCTCAACAAACAAGGAGTGATCCATCAGGGGACGGGAAATGCCACGGCGCGGTACTACCTGGACCAGGACTCGACGGGTTTAAATCCTGAGGCGAAAGACATGCTGTTCTACGGTATTTTTGATGAAAATAAGATCATGCGGGGGATGGATATTTCGTATTCCTACCTGGCGTGGGCGCCCTGGAACCGCGCAAAACACGCCGATAGCCTCATGCTAGACATGCGCCACCAGTACGAAGTGGGGTACCCGGGTAATGACTTCATTGCGATTGAATTGGAGCAGTCGGAATTCCCGGCTTACGTCAAAATTGACGGGAACCGCCAGATTCTGATGTACGCCAAGGACACGAAGGATATAGTCGTGAAAATCGAAGATTTGAGATACAAGCTAAATAAAGAATGGAAGTAACTGTTTAGGCGTGGCTGCTTTAGTGACAGGGCAAACGCATTAAATTTTAATCATCCCGGAACACGTTAAAACGGGTGGCGGTGGCCTGAAAATGCACTGTCCGAGCGGAGCGAGTTTGCATTTTCTAGCGTTTTTGCTTCATTTTTTGGCAATGCAAAAATGAAGAGCCCAGCCGGCTTGAGGCGAAACCCGAGAAAAATGCACAAATGACTAAAAATTTTACTAATTGCTTAGGACAATACATTTTGATGTGTTTGCCCTAGCTTTAGTGATGCGAAGTAAATAAATACGAATGGAAGTAGGAAGGATAGTTTGTGTACTACTACTCGCACTCACTTGGAGCTGCGGTAGCGGCAATGGTGATACGCCCGCCTCAACCACCGATACCTGGTTCGAGCGCAAGGACAATGCCACGATCGGGATGGAATTTAGCAACGATTTGCAGTACACCAATGAGTTTAACGTTTACAAATACCGTAATTTTTACAACGGCGGTGGTGTAGCCATTGGCGACGTGAATAACGACGGACTAGCGGACGTTTTCATGACCGCTAACCAGGGGGCTAATCGCCTGTTCGTCAACCGAGGCAACTGGCAGTTTGAGGACGTGACCGAGCGCGCTGGCGTAGGTGGCGAACGGGCCTGGTCCACGGGCGTAACGATGGCCGACGTGAATGCGGACGGCTTGCTCGATATCTACGTCTGCAACTCGGGTGACGTGGCGGGAGACAATAAGGAAAACGAATTGTACATCAACCAGGGTAACCTCCAGTTTAAGGAGCAAGCGGCGGCCTATAATCTTAATGATAAAGGGTTTTCGACCCACGCCAGCTTCTTCGACTACGACAAGGATGGTGACCTGGACGTCTACGTGTTGAATAACTCTTTCCAAGCCATTGGTAGTTTCAACTTACGTAAAAACGAACGCCCCAAGCGCGACGAACTCGGCGGGGACAAGCTCATGCGTAACGACGGTGGCCGCTTCGTCGACGTCAGCGAAGATGCGGGTATCTACGGCAGCGTCATCGGCTTTGGCCTGGGCGTCACCATCGGCGACGTGAACAACGACAATTGGGAGGACATCTTCGTCTCCAACGATTTCTTCGAGCGCGATTACCTCTACATCAATCAGCAAAACGGTACTTTTAAAGAAGATCTGACCAACCAAATGCGCTCCATCAGCGGCGCGTCGATGGGAGCTGACATTGCCGACATCAATAACGATGGTTACCAGGATATTTTCGTTACCGAAATGCTGCCCTCAGAGTACCAGCGACTGAAAACGGTGACCACTTTCGAGGATTGGGACAAGTACCAGTACAACGTCAAGAACGGTTACCATCACCAGTTTACGCGTAACGTGTTGCACCTCAACCGGGGCGATGATGCCTTTAGTGAAGTGTCGCGTTTTGCGGGTGTGGAGGCTTCCGATTGGAGTTGGGGAGCGCTCTTTTTCGATATGGATAACGACGGCAATAAAGACCTCTTCATCGCCAACGGTATCTACCGCGACTTGACCGACCAGGACTACCTGCAGTACATCGCCAACGAGTCGGTCATTCAGTCGATTGTGAGTGAAACCGGGGTGAACTACGAGGAACTCATCGAGATCATTCCGTCCAACAAGGTGGCTAATCACGCTTACCGGAATGCGGGTGAGGTAGGCTTTAGTCCGTTCACCGAAAGTGGACTGCTGGAACCGAGTTTTTCCAATGGTTCGGCTTACGGCGACCTGGACAACGACGGCGACCTCGACCTGATCGTTAATAACGTCAATATGCCCTGCTTCGTGTACGAAAACCGTGGTGACAACGGCAATTACCTCAAACTCAAACTGGAAGGAACGGGCCAGAATCCTTTTGCAATTGGCAGCACTGTACGCGTCACCGCCGGTACGCAGACCTGGACGGTGGAGAACCAACCCACGCGCGGCTTTCAGTCGAGCATGGACCCCAAAATTCTCGTTGGGGTAGGGGAGGCGACCCAAG
>JBCDIR010000699.1:0-2461 GCA_038748735.1 Bacteroidota bacterium
ATTGCCCGAAGAAATAGGTTTGCTAAACTTCCAAAAGTTTGGTAAACCTGGGGATTCCCATCGACAATGCACCTAAATAATTCGCCGTGCTGGTGTGTCCGTTGAAATTAGTAGTTCTTCCGAGATATGCCAAACTTTTCGGAGATTAGACAAATAGGTCGCTGAAATATCGTGCAGTTAAAGATTGCGCAGCCGTAGGTGTTGATCCCTTCCCCACAACTTGATCCGATTTTCAACTACTTTCATCGAAACAAGTGGAACTTTTCGAGCATTATCTGCATTTTTGAATACGTAATCAGGGTATTGCTTTTTCGGCCTGTCTTCCTTCAACTTACGGCAATCTACCCTGATTCAGCACCTAGAAGTCGTCATTATTACGCATGAAAACAACAATTTCCGCAACCGAACTTTCACCCGGGTGAAAGATTCGGTTTTTTTAGCTTTAAGGGTTCCAGTCGTACGCCATTCCGAGTAGCTGTTTGCTGAGGCTATTGTCCACTATTTTACCCGTTTGTCCGTCACGTGTAAAGGTAGGAGGTTCCAGGCCCAGGCGTTCCGCCGCAGCGGGATAAAAATCGGCTTTGATGGGATGTTGGTCGGCGCAAATATTAAGTAGCTTTCCCCAGCAGCCCTGTGCTAGCACTCGCTCAACGGCACGAATGACGTCATCGCGGTGAACTAAATTGACCCGAACATCGCCGCCGGACACGGCTTCCTTACCCGCAAACCAACGCCCCGGCTGTCGTTCACCACCTACTAAGCCCGCCAAGCGGAGGATAGTCACTCCTTCGCCGAAGGCGGCTCGGAGGTCCTTTTCTACTTGTACTAGGGCTCTACCAGAAGCTGTTTCCGGTTGCAAACTAGACGTTTCATCGACTACGCCAGCAGGATTACCGTACACCCCGGTACTACTCGTAAAGAGCAACTGTTGAACGCCCTGCGCCCGAGCCGCCGTGATAATGTGACGTACCTTTTGCGGATAATGAATCGCTCCCGCAGGGTCCCGACGTCCACCCGGTGGCAGGGTAACAATAAGCGTATCGACGGCGAAAAAGTCACCCGTCTCGCCCGTGATGCCTTCCGGCATAACCGTAAGTTGGTAAGCTAAAAAACCGTCTGCGGCTAGTTGCTCGCGCTTGGTGGCTCGGGTCGTAGAGACGCGGACCGTATTCCCCCGCACGGCTAAGTGTTGGGCTAGTGACCAGCCTAACCAGCCCGCCCCAAGGATTGCAATTTTTTGCATTGTCAAATAGGAATTAAATGGAACGAACTTGCTCCGGTTACAGCTCAATCACCCGCCCGTCTACCAAAGCGGCTACGGCCCGAAAATGTTCACCATCCACCTCCCCAAACAGACTGATGGGCATTCCCGCACTCAACGAGAGTGCTTTCCACGCCGCCGCGTCGTTGCACAACGGATAACGGTATTTGCCCTGGTCAATGAGCCAAAAATCCGCAGGCGTCGCATCGTAAACTACGGCCACATCCGTGAGTAAGGCCGGGAAGACCAAGAGCCAGGGCGACGAGCGCAGGGCTTGCGCAAAAGCGGTCTGTAAGTCGGCAAGTTGGGTATAGCCCGGCTTCGCTTCGTAGGCGTCGCGCGAAGCCACCAGGGACTTAAAAGTTGCGCGAATGGCGGGTTGCCCCGGATAGTAGACCAACTCCCCGCGTAAGACGCTGCCGGGTATCCAGTGTTGTTCAAACCCTTGGTTGCCAAAAACGTATTCGAGGATAAGCGCAAAACGGGTCGTTTTTTCCCCGCGTAGCCACGTGCGGCGAAAGGTCAGTTTTTCTTCCGTCCCCGTCGTGACGCCGAAGACGAGCCAGTTGTCGAGAACGCCCTCCTGGTGAAGGAGATCACCCTTGCGGGTGGTCCAACCAGCAATTTGCAGCAGTTCGCGTTTTTGGTCGGGGGCTAGGTCGGTTTTGCGTTGCCAAGCCCGCACGAAGAGGTACAGCAGTCCCACCTCTCCCGCTACGTCGTCT
The DNA here is from genome assembly GCA_038748735.1 of Bacteroidota bacterium. GTDB lineage: Bacteria > Bacteroidota > Bacteroidia > Chitinophagales > Saprospiraceae > Lewinella. Next base: position 1,987 of record JBCDIR010000699.1, read on the forward strand.
AGCCAGCCGTCAGTAGTGAATTGTTCGTGGGCGCGGCGGATGCGACCACCGATGCCCCCCAGTTTGCAGTCGACCATGCGCTGGGCGATACGTTCCCAGTCGTCGGGATTCGTAGCGGCACTGGCGAGGCCCTGACGGGCGAGGTTGCCCAGCCATTTATCCAGTTCCTGCACGCCCTCATCCATGAGGCGGAGGCGTTTCTGCTGTGCGGCGGTATTCGTCTTGGTAGAGGGGGGGATTTTTTTCTCCTCTTGCTGACCGAGCAGTTTCAGCGCCCAATCCGGCAGCTCTTCCTGTACCTGCCACGCTTCGGGTCGATTGAGGAAAAGCAGAACGAGCGCCAGGCTATACTTGGAAGGCTTACGCCGACTTTTGCAGGAGCTGCGAAAAAGCGGCGGTTCCAAGCGCACTACGGCTTGGATGACTTGGCCGTAAGCGGTTTCGTATTCGCCCCATAGGTGGTGGCCGTTTCCCG
>JBCDIR010000700.1:0-2459 GCA_038748735.1 Bacteroidota bacterium
AGCTGAGGCGCGTCGCCAGCAATTCTTTGTTATAAATGTCTCCGCGCTGGATACCAAGTACTTCGTCCAGTGTTTCCGTATCATAAATGGAGTTTCCTTTGAAAGTGATGTTGCGGAAGAAGTACTGTTGCCCTTCGTCCATCGTTAACTGTATTTCGAGTTCGCCATCTTCGTTGCGCCACATGCTGTCTTTGAGAATGCGTGCATCGCGGTAACCTACTTTGTTGTAGAAGTTGATGATGGCCAACTTGTCCGCGTCGTAATCTTCGGCGAGTAGTTTGGAACCAGAAAGAATGCGACGCTTCTCCTTAGTTTCCATTTCTTTGCGCAAGCGACGCCCCTTCACCGCATTATTGCCTACAAAGCGAATATTCTTAATCTTAACCTTTTCGCCCCGGTCCACGCTAAAAATTAGGCGTACGCTGTTCACCTTTAGTGTATCATTGATCTCTTCAATTCCAACCTGAGTATCCAGGAAGCCCTTTTCGACAAAAAAATCGCGGATGCCCTCGGCTGCGTTCACTTTGATGTCTTCCGTAACGATGCCACCTTTTAGCAAGTAGCGGTTGACCACGTCGTTGAGGTCATCGTGAAAGGTTTTCTTTACCCCCCGGTACGAATAGCGAGACAAACGGGGGCGCTCCTGCACAATATATTCTAAGAAAATGACGTCCCCGACGCGCTTCTCCTGAATGATTTGCACATCCGTGAAAAGGCGCAGCCGCCAAAGGTTTTTGATGGCCCGTGGAATATCGTAACCCGGAATTTTAATCTTATCTCCAACAGCTAGACCCGACACACCGATGATAGCGTTCGGGTCACTGAAGAACGCACCGTTAACCTGGATACCACCAATTTCGTACTCCTGTGGCGTACCGTAATCGTACAAGCCAATCGTATCAGACTGCGCTTGCACTTGGGAGCATCCCAGCCCGGCACCAACGAGTAGTACCACCCAGCAAAGGCGAAAGTATAAATTGTAGCTAGAAAGCATATTGAAATTTTATATCATTCATCATTCAAGATAAAGGACGCGCAAAGGTAAGATTTGGTTGTATGTTATGGGTAATGCGACGGGATTAACTTCCAGAATTGTCGGTGAAACTAAGCTATTTGTTCACTGATTTTGCCAAAACGCCGCTCCCGCCGTTGAAAGTTCACGATCGCTTTGTAGAGGTGTTGCTTGCGAAAGTCAGGCCAAAAGGTATCGGTAAAGTAGAATTCGGCGTACGCCAATTCCCAAAGTAAAAAGTTGCTGATGCGCGCTTCGCCACTGGTACGAATGAGCAATTCTGGATCAGGAATACCGCTGGTGCTCAGCATATTACTGATACGTTCGGGGTTGATGTCCTCCGGTTGCAAGAGACCCGCTTGAACTGCTTTTGCCAGTTGTTGAGTCGCCTGGGTAATGTCCCAACGACCGCTGTAATTGAGCGCCAACACCAAGGTCATCCGGGTGTTGTTTTTGGTATTTTCAATACCTTCCTGAAGGGCTTGGTAAGTGGCGGAGGGCAGTTTGTCAATCTCCCCAATGGCTTGTAAGCGGATATTATTCTCCATCAGGGTATTGGTTTCCTGATAGACGGTCTCAACGAGTAACCGCATAAGTGCGGATACTTCGAGCTTGGGACGGTTCCAATTCTCGGTCGAAAAGGCGTACAGGGTGAGGTACTCTACCCCCAATTCTGCGGCGGCCTCCGTCACCTCTCGTACGGATTTCACACCACTGCGGTGGCCGAAGACCCGTGGTTGGCCTTTGGCTTTAGCCCAACGCCCATTCCCATCCATAATGACGGCCACGTGGCGCGGCAGTCGCTTATCATCAATCTTGTTCTTCCAATCCATGAGCTGCATTTTGCCATTTTCCCCGGAAAACTGTCCGTGAACAGGTCAAAAGTTCACAAAAATACGAAAAGAAGCGTGAAAAGTGGCCGCGACGCACTTATCTTGCCCGCAGACTGAAGATTACTATGGAAATTACACAAACGGCAACCTTTGCCGAACTACGCTACGAGCGCCCCGTTATGGAGACGGTCGCTAAAGCAATGGAACAAGCACTCGAACAATTCGCTAGCGCGCAAGACCTGACGACGGTTCAAGAAGCGATGGATACGATCTACGGGATTCGGGCTGATTTTGACCGAGCCTATAATATTGCTTACGTGCGTCACAGTTGCGATACACGTGATGCTTTCTACGAAGCAGAAAACGCCTTTTTCGATGAGCAACTGCCCGTCTTTGCACAGTATAAATCGCAGTTTTACCAAGCGCTGCTAGACACCCCTTTCCGGGAAGAACTGGTCAACGTTCACGGACGGCAACTATTCGCTATTGCGGAATTGAGCTTGCGCACTTTCCGCCCGGAAATCATCGAAGATTTACAGGAGGAAAATCGACTGGCCTCGGCTTACACCAAGCTAAAAGCAGGTGCCCAAATTGACTTGCGGGGCGAGACCTAC
>JBCDIR010000701.1:0-2455 GCA_038748735.1 Bacteroidota bacterium
AGTCACCAGTTTGGAGATCATCGGATCGTAGTAGATCGGTACTTCCATCCCTTCTTCCAAACCGTCGTCTACGCGGATGCCTTCACCTCTTGGGGCACGATAAGTCGTTAATTGGCCAATGCTGGGTAGAAAATTGTCTAGCGGATCTTCAGCGTAAACGCGTAATTCTAGGGCGTGTCCCGTAATGTTCAGCTCCTCTTGACGAAAGGATAATTGCTCACCCCGCGCTACCCGAATTTGTTGCTCCACCAAGTCGATACCTGTGATCAGTTCCGTGACTGGATGCTCTACCTGGAGGCGGGTGTTCATCTCTAGGAAGTAGAAATTGTGATCGGCATCTAGTAGGAACTCTACGGTCCCCGCACCGACGTAGTCACAAGCTTGGGCCACGCGTACGGCGGCGGCTCCCATTTCAGAACGGAGTTCCGGTGTAAGTACGGCGGATGGTGCTTCTTCTACTACCTTCTGATGGCGGCGTTGCACACTGCACTCCCGCTCGAACAAATGAACGGTGTTGCCGTGCGTATCCGCTAGAACTTGTATTTCAATGTGGCGGGGAGAAGTCACGTACTTTTCGATGAAAACGGCTCCGTTACCGAAAGCAGAAACGGCCTCACTGATGGCGCGTTCCATCTGCTCGGGGAGGTCGGCTTCGTTGTCAACCACGCGCATGCCTTTGCCACCGCCACCCGCAGCGGCTTTGACCAAAATCGGGTAGCCTACTTCGGCGGCGATTTTTTTGGCCAGTTCCACATCCGTAATAGCTTCTTCGATACCGGGTACCATCGGAATGTTGTAGTCCTTGACGGCTTCTTTGGCGGCGAGCTTGTCGCCCATGACTTCGATGGCGTGTGATTTGGGGCCAATGAAGGTGATGCCTGCCTGCTCGACTAGTTGTGCAAAAGCGGCATTTTCACTCAAAAAACCGTAGCCGGGGTGAATACCGTCCGCGCCCGTAGTTTTGGCGGCCGCCAGTACTTTGTCCATCGCCAAATAGGATTCGGAAGAAGGAGCGGGACCCAACAATACCGCCTCATCCGCGAAGCGTACGTGGGGAGCGTTGCGGTCGACTTCCGAATAAACGGCTACTGTCTTAATGCCCATCTGACGGGCGGTGCGCATGACGCGTAGGGCGATTTCGCCCCGATTAGCAACGAGGATTTTCTTCATGATGTACGCGAAAGTTGTTGAAAATGACCCCACGCAGTGGCGGCCAGATCATTGGTGAGGGTTTCAATAAAATAACTGCCCGCTGCCGGATCAGCCACCCGTTGCAGGTAGCTTTCCTGCTCGAGTAAATGCTGAATGTTGAGGGCGAGACGGCGGGTGAAAGTGCTGCCTCCGCTGGTCGTAGGTTCGTCCGAGGGGGCGATGAATAGCTGATCGACGCCGCCAATAACCGCGCTCATGGCTTGGCTGGTCGCTTTGATTTTGTTGGAATTGACGTCGCTACCGTAGTAGCCGACCTCTGCCGTCAGGACCAGGGGACGAATTGGGAGTTGCCAAGCTGACAGAAACTGCCGCCACAGCAAGCGGAAGGCGCGCACCTGAGCGATATTGACAAAATAATCATCCGTTGGTTGCCACCAAAAGTGTAGGCCGCGGACGTGTCCGGCTAGCGACCAGTCGTGGTCTTGCCAGTGTTGTAATAAGCGATTGGCCGCGTCGAGTGCTTGCGCAATGGATTGACTAGGAGTCGTATCTTTGGGTAGGCGCAAACCGTAGCGATTGAAAACGGAAACCAAATCCGGCAGTTGCTTGAGCTGGCCCGTGGGTAAAAAATAAGCATTCACCCGCGCTGGATCATAACTTCGCAGCGGCACGTACTCTTTGAGCAACTGTTCCAGGATAATTTGTGTACCTAAGGAACCCGCAAAATGCAGGGTCATCCATTCCAAGTGAATCCCTTCCAGCACCCGCGAAAATTCGGAACGATTAGGAGCGTGGGACCACTCGAAGCAGATGGCATTGGCCCCTTTTTGGAGGGCCGCTAACGCTTGCTGATTGGCCACAGAAATATCGCCTACCTTAATCCATTCCCCGTTGGTCCACTGGTTGTCTTGGCGTTGCGGGCGAGTACTTCCACTGGCCGGGTGGTCATCCGCGTGGAAAAGCGCACCGTAAGTCCGTCCTTCGAGGGTCCAGTTCAGGCCGTCGAGGGGTTTGCCCTTCAGGTCTTTTACGACTTTGGCTTCCCAGTCCGTTTTAGCTTGTGCTGCAAATGAGGATGGCTCCTTCATGGCGTTAACTATTCCATTTCAATGAGCAATTGCTTTTTGTCCACGGCTGCCCCCTGCTGAACGGCGATGGCCTTGACTGTTCCGGGGCCGGCGGCTTTGAGGACGTTCTCCATCTTCATCGCTTCCAAAATGACCAGTGGAGTTCCCTTCTCCACCGCTTGTCCGGCTGCGACGAGTACGTCTAGGATCAGGCCCGGCATGGGGGCTAAGACGTC
>JBCDIR010000702.1:0-2446 GCA_038748735.1 Bacteroidota bacterium
CGCCAGGGTAAAAGCCCGGGCGAATTGCCAGTAGTAGCGGCTATCGAGTAGGGGCCGCAGGTAATTCGATTGTTCGCGGGCCAACTCGCGCTGGTTTTCCCCAACGGGTAAGACGGTATTGAAACCCAAACCAATTTGTGCATTAATCAAAAACTGGTGAGCACTCCTGCGAATCCGCTTGCGACTGGCCAAACGCGAATCATAAATCCATTCGTAGTTGGGTCCGATCAAAAACATGCGGTCCAGGCGACCGAGGCCGGATAGTCCCTGCGTAAAGCCGAGGCTACGGCTCAGACTTAGTAGTTCTTCCGTCGGTACGCGAGGGTTCTGAAAACGGATACGTGCCACGATTAGTCGGTGCGTAAAAGCGGACTGTCGCTTCCAGCGGTAACCGTAGTCTAGGCTAAATTGCCACAGGTTGACGGCCTCTTGCGCCGCGTCGTCTTGGGTCAGTAACTCGGCTAGGGTAGCGAATTGATTTTGCTCAATCTCCTGCCGGAACTTATCTAAGCGCAATTGAATGTTTTCCACTCTCGTTCCGAGTGAAAAGAAGGTACTGGCTTCGCGCAAACCCGGTAGGATGCGATTGACTTTGGGCAAGAAAAAACGCGGTATCTGCAATTGTGCTTCCAAACCAAAAATGCCCGAGCGAGGAATACGACTTTCTGCTGCCGGACCCAGGAAAAAATTGTAAACTACGTCACCTTGGAGGGTGAAGAGTTCGGCACCGCGCAGTAGGTTACGGTTTTGGTACTGAACACTCAATTCCGGACCAAAATAGCGCCCGCTGTTGTATGCGGCCCCCACTTCACCGGACGCAGAGCGCCGCAAAGCGGGTGTTAGCAAAATATTGACATCCAGTAAGCTGTCAGCCGTTGGATTAGCAGCATAGTTGATGCTGATGTACCGAAAAGTATTGAAGGATGCCAGTCGCTCCGTCGTGCGTTCGTGTTGTTCTGGATGGTACAGTTGTCCCCGTCTGAAATCAATGGCTTGCGCCAAAATTTCGGTCCGCAAGGGACAATCCTGACAGGTGATGGCTAAACCCTCAAAGGTAGTTGTGGTGGCTTGTTCGTCCTGGTTGCTACTACGGCCAATAGTGACACTTACGTTAGCGATGCGTTGAGCGGTTACACTCTGCGGAGCAACGTCGTCTTTGAGTTTAAGTAATAATCGTACGCCATTTTTTTGACTAATCGTGTCGGCTAGAAAGTCCAGCTGGTTCGCATTAAAATAGTACAGTCCACGCTTGCGCAGCGCTTCGGCGATCCGTTCTCTCTCTGCCAGCAGGTCATTGAGTGAATAGGGGCGATCTACTTTCAGTAGGCTTTTGTCGGTCAGCGAATCTATCTGTCGGGCAAGCAAACTGTCTGGAAAATAATAGATTAAGGTATCTAATCGGTAGCGGGCACCTACGTTCAGTTCGTAGTTGACACGGATCGCGCTTTGATTGGCTAGCGTGTCGGTACTAAAATTAGTTTGGGTATAGAAGTGTCCCAAATTGACGGCCCGATTGACAAGCACCTCCTCGGTGAGTTCCGCTTGTTTGGTATCGTAGAAAATGGGTTCCCGCCCAATTCGTTGTCCTAACCAACGCAGTAAAAATCCGTCTCGGTAGTGCCACCACACCCGCCAGCGGGGACTGACCCGCGTATCCAACACGGCCTCACTAGCCGTGCGGACTGCCTCCGTTTTAACGGAATCTGCTGCTATGACTTTAACCGTTGCGTCTTTGAGGAGGTATTCCCCTTCTGGCAGGTATTTCCCGATTTTGCAGCTACTACTGCCTATCAGCAATACGGCTGTTAAGGAGTAAAAAAACAGTCGGTGGCATAATTTAAAAATAGAATCACTATTTTGCTTATTTTTTGTTCTCATACTAATCCTTTTCCCAAAAGAAGCGATCAAATTCTTTGCTGAACACCAAACGTCCGCCGAAGCGAATGACGTTGCCGCCCACGAAGACATTTCGGTCACGGTCGTTGAATACTTTGATGCGCAGTTGCCCTTCTTCGTCCAGTAAGTAAGCTACCGAGAGGTTATCCAGATACGCGCCCGAATCGCCCCCTTCGGTATCCGAGGCGGTATTCGTTACCCCGTCCACACTGATGACCAAGCGATCATCGAAGAAGGTTTTTTGCAAGCTGAGGCGCAAGTTGTAATTCGAGGCACCGGAAGCCGTTTCGTAATTGTCAACCCCCAAGTCAATATCCACAAAACCCAGTTGGTCATTCAAGATATTGCTAAGTGCATCACCCACCGCTCCGGCGACACCATTGACGATGTTTTGTTGAGTATCGCCACCGCCGCCATTGTCCGCCAGCGGTAGAAAGAAATTCTTGAACGTAATCAGGGCAATGGCCGTCGTATAGATGCGGCTTTGGTCCTCGCGGAGTAGTTCTAGCGCTTCCACTCCCTGTCGCAATCTACCACGTGCTACGCAACG
>JBCDIR010000703.1:0-2439 GCA_038748735.1 Bacteroidota bacterium
CCACCACTGTGCGGACAGCCATATGAACGCCTATCTGCGTTTCAAACTGGCCCTGACGGAAGACCAACCGACGATCAAACCCTACGACGAAGCGGCCTGGGCAACACTACCCGATAGCCGAGGTCCCATTGGTCCCTCTCTGTCAATTCTTGACGGTTTGCACGCCCGCTGGGTCGAACTGCTCACTGCGCTAAACTCGACGGAGCGTGCACGAGTTTTTCTTCATCCAGAACACGACTCGGCTTTTACTCTCACCTTGGGTATAGACAACTACCAGTGGCACTGTCGGCATCATTTGGCCCACGTATACCAAGCACTGCGCTTACAATTAGATCAATAATGGAGCATCAAAATATCTTTATCCAGCATACCCAAACCGCCCTACAAACGGGTACGTTCAGCAAACTCACGCTGAGCAATCCGCGCAGTAAATCAGCGGGTTTGCGCAATGTGTACGGCCGCTTGATCGTGCTTAAGGCAGCGCCGCACCTTTCGTGTACCCTGCGCTACCAGACGCGGGACGAAACGAAAAACTACGCCCTGACGGAAATATAGGACGTACTGACGGACTGGCTCAACGGTCCTTTTCGGCAAGCGGACCTCTTCACCGAAACGACCCACTGGACCTTGCTCATCAGTAAAAAAGGAAAAGCGACGCTCCGCCAGCAAACGATTCAACAAAAACGGAGCAGTGGCGCCGTCCAACACGATCACGCCAAAGCCCGGTCCATCGCCACGGATAGTCCCTACTTGCACGCACTCGGCATTACCAACAAACAAGGAAAAGTGCTCCAACAGGGCCAGCGCAAATTCCGTCAAATCAACAAATACCTGGAGTTGATTGGTCATTTGCTGGAACAGCAACCACTCCGCGACCAAGCGCATATCGTAGACATGGGTTCCGGCAAGGGCTACCTCACCTTCGCGCTGTACGATTATCTGCAACGCCAGCAAAACGTTCAGCTGACGGGCATCGAACTACGCCCCAAGCTAGTAAAACAGTGCAACGAAGTGGCGCAGGAATGCAACTTTGAGCACCTCCGCTTTCTAGCTCAGGATATTCACGACTTTCAACCGGACGGCGGCATTGACATGCTCATTGCCCTCCACGCCTGCGACACGGCTACGGACGAAGCCATCGCCAAAGGAATCCGCGCGGAGGCGCAACTCATCGTCGTGGCCCCCTGTTGCCACAAACAAGTTCGCAAGGCCATGCAGCCCCCCAACAAACTCCAACCCATGCTACAACACGGTATTCTCCTGGAGCGCCAGGCGGAGATGCTGACGGACGCTATCCGCAGCTTACTGCTCGAAGCACACGGCTACGAAACCAAGGTTTTTGAGTTTATCAACACGGCACACACGCCCAAGAATGTGATGATTACGGCGGTGAAAGGACGCCCAAATCAAGCTGCGTTGGGGCAAATTGCCGCGCTCAAACGACAGTTTGGAATAAATTTCCACCATTTAGAGCGCCTCCTCGCTAACTAGCCCGCAGGAATACCTAACTTTAGGAATTACCCCCAATCTATTTGAAGACCAAAGTACGGATCGTACAACAAGTTAAAAAACGGGTACCCTTATGCGTTTATTTCTAATGAGTAGCTACCTACTCGCAGGTTTTGCTTTGCTAGGGCAACAGCCACTCTCTTGTGATGACACCTTCACAACCGTCGGTAGTACGGTACAGGAGGACGATTGCTTTCGTATGACGTCTACTGCTGCCAGTCAAACGGGCTGCCTGTGGTTTGATGAGTTGGTAGACTTCTCCGGTCCGCTTTCGCATACGGTGACGATGAGTTTCGGCACGAACGACGGCGGAGCGGATGGCATCTGTTTGGTGTACCAAAACAGTGGTAACTCTGCCTGTGGTGGTAGCGGAGAAAGCATCGCCGCCGCTGGGATTGCCAATTCGTTCATCATCGAGTTTGACACTTGGCAGAATGGCAATTTAAGTGATCCCTTCAACGACCATGCCTCCATCAGTCAAAATGGGGTACTGGATGATTTCATCGAATCGCCTCTCGATTTGGGAAATATTGAGGACGGCAATTCGTACGAAGTGACCTTCAACTGGAATCCAGCCACCAATAACTACGAAGTCATTTTCGCCGGGGCGACAATTTTCAATGGTAACTACGATATTGTTAACAATTGCTTCGGAGGCAATTCGCTCGTCTACTGGGGCTTTACCTCGTCTACGGGCGGGCAGACCAATACGCAGTATGTCTGTCCCGGTTTGCCAGAACCACCCGAGGCGATGGCGGAGGCCAACATTACCCAGTTACCCTGTGAAGGTGCCGTTGTCACCCTAGACGGTAGCGGTTCCGATAGTGGCTTCGATATTGTTTATCAGTGGGATACAGATGATGGCAGCATCATCTCCGGCGACGATACCACGATGCCCGAAATTAGCGGGCCAGGTACCTACACCCTCAC
>JBCDIR010000704.1:0-2439 GCA_038748735.1 Bacteroidota bacterium
AAATTTGAAAATTTACCGTTGGGCGACAAATAAAAGGTAAGCCGCCACACTGCCGAACAGTAGGTTGGGTAACCAAATACTCAACAGTGCGGGCAGGGCCGACTCCGCCGCAAAAACAATCGCAAAGCGCGAAAAAATCAGAAATAGCGCCCCTAGCAGGATACCGATGGCCAGGTGCATACCCATGCCTCCGCGTACTTTACGTGCCGCTACGGCTACCCCAATCAGCGTAAGAATGAGCACGGAGATGGGTTCGGCAGATCGTCGCCAGAGTTCGGCTTCGTACTTAGCAGTATTACCCGCGCCCCGGCGTTTTTGCTTACCGATGTAGGTCAACAACTCCCCGGTGGTCATACTGGCCTGCTGGTCTTTGTAGTCAATAAAATCACTGGGGTGAAGATCAATGAGCGTATCCAGTTGATCGCCTTTGCCGATCACAAGCGTTTCTTCGGGACCGTTGAAGGTGCGCATTTCGTAATTACTCAAGCGCCACTTTCCTTCCTCCGCCTGGTATTTGGCCGAAGCTGCTTTGAGCAGTTCGACTAGTTCGTGATCCTGCATACGCTCCAGGCGAAAACCACGGATGGAACTATCCCGACTGCGCCAGAAGTTGATGTACGCCTTCGTATCTTCGTTGATGAACAGGTGGATATTACGTTGTTTACCTTCGTCCTTGTCTTTGCCAAAATAAACGCGCTCCAGATATAAGCGGGTCTTAGTACCCTCCGGCACGAGATAATTTATACTAATGGTGTGCAGAATAGCGATAAAGATCGCCCCCACCCAGTAGGGCCGCAGAAAACGCCCGAAGCTGACCCCCGCATTGAAGATACTCAGCACCTCCGAGTTATTGGCGAGGCGCGAAGTAAAAAACACCACGGCAATGAGCGTGAACAACGGAAACAGTAAGCCGTACATGAACAACGTAAAGTTAGGAATGTACTGCAACAAAATCTCCGACCGACTGATCTCCGATTCCACGAAGTTTTCCACCTTACTACTAAAGTCAATCATCACCACTATCATGGTGAACAAGAGGACCGTAAAAAAGAAGGACGTGAGAAACTTCTTCAGTATGTACCAATCAATCTTTGTCATAAACGGACGGCTAGCTGAGGGGTGATACTTTCTTTCCAACGCGCGAAATCACCCTGTTGGATATGCTCCCGCGCCGTTTTAACGAGCCAGAGGAAGAACGACAAATTGTGAATGGACGCCAGTTGTCCACCCAGTAGTTCACCGCTGTGAATGAGGTGACGCAGGTAGGCTTTGGTGTGGTAACGGCTGGTCGGACACGGACCGTCCGGGTCGATGGGCGAGTGGTCGTCCTTCCACTTGAGGTTCTTGATGTTCATCATCCCGTGGCGAGTGTAGAGGAGGCCGTGGCGCGCGTTGCGGGTGGGCAGTACGCAGTCGAATAGGTCCACGCCGAGGGCGATACACTCCAACAGGTTATTTGGCGTGCCTACGCCCATCAAGTAGCGGGGTTTATTCGCAGGGAGAATGTCACAGCACAGCTCCGTGATGCGGTACATCTCCTCCGATTTTTCGCCGACGGACAGGCCACCGATGGCGTTCCCGGGTCGATCTTGACCAGCGACAAATTCGGCGGAAGCCCGACGCAAATCCGCAAACGTACTGCCCTGCACGATCGGGAAGAGGTTTTGGGTATATCCATACTTATCCGGTGTACTGTCGAAGTGAGTGCAACAACGCTGTAGCCAACGGTGCGTCATTTCCATGGAGTCCTTCGCATAGCGGTATTCACAGGGGTGCGGCGGACACTCGTCAAAGGCCATGATAATATCACCACCAATGCTACGCTGAATATCAATGGCACGCTCGGGCGAAAAAAAGTGCTTGGAACCATCAATGTGCGACTGGAAGGTGACGCCTTCTTCCTTGATCTTGCGGCGGTGCGCCAAAGAGTAGACCTGATAACCGCCGCTATCGGTTAAAATAGGACCGTTCCAGCCATTGAATCGGTGCAGACCGCCCGCGTTTTCTAATACATCCGTCCCCGGTCGCAGGTACAAGTGGTAAGTATTACCCAAAATGATTTGTGCCCGAATATCGTTGCGCAATTCGTGAGCGTGTACGCCTTTGACGGAACCGACCGTTCCTACGGGCATAAAAATGGGTGTTTCGATCAGCCCGTGATCCGTCGTGATTTTTCCGGCGCGGGCTTTCGACCCAGGGTCGGTATGTTGAAGTTCAAACTGTAACTTTGGCATCGGCACAAAGATATACGCAAAATGATAGGGTTTAAAATTTATTCTTTGAGCTTGTTTAATGATGGCTGCGATAGGAGAAAAGTAGTCATTTTGGTGTCACCACGCAGTAGCCGCGTAGCGAATCAAGGGACGCACGCCCGCCTGCTGCACGGCCGGCACGGAACCTGATAGCAGTGCTATCAAGGTGAGTACGGTACGAAGAGTG
>JBCDIR010000705.1:0-2436 GCA_038748735.1 Bacteroidota bacterium
ATGTATTGGCATGGCCATTGGCATCGGCGGTAGTTCCATTATTTCACGGGCGCTGGGGCGGGACGACGAGCCGCTGGCCTTGCACACCTTTGGTAATCAAGTGGCACTTACCGTCGGCATCTCGGTCGTGATTGTGGGCGTAGGACTGGGGCTGCAAGACGAAATACTACGGCTTTTCGGAGCGCAGGGAGAAACCTTAGTGGCCGCTCGGGAGTACTTCCGGATGGTATTAGTTGGGATACCCTGCTTGGCCTGGGCGATGATGTCCAATACGGTCATTCGGGCCGAAGGACAGCCGCGCTTTGCGATGGTGTCGATGATGGTTCCGGCGGTGGTCAATTTGTTACTAGACCCTGTTTTTATCATCTACCTAGATATGGGTCTGACGGGAGCGGGGTTGGCTACGGTGATTGCGTATTGTAGCGCGGCCGGCTTCACCAGTTGGTATTTTTTCCTCAGCGGTCGCTCCCAGATGAGCGTCGCTTGGGACACCTTACGGCTGCGCCTGGATATCGTCCGAGAGATATTTTCACTCGGTGCGGTGACGCTAGCTCGGCAGGGCGTGATTGCCGTGTTGTCCATTATCTTGAATAATGCGCTCTTTGCCTACGGAGGGGCTTTGGCCATGTCTGCTTACGGCATTATTCAGCGGCTGATGATGTTCGCTAACTTTCCGGTGCTGGGCATTACGCAAGGCTTTTTACCCATTGCGGGTTATAATTACGGAGCCGAAAAATGGCAACGGGTGCAGAAGACGATTCGCTTTTCGCTAATCGGCGGTACGGCCATCGCTACCACAACTTTTGTGGGAATTATGTGGCTGGCTCCGAACCTGGCGCGCTTGTTCACGTCCGAAGAAGCCCTCATCGAGCTGACGGTTCCGGCTATCCGGGCCAGCTTTTTAGCAACACCGCTGATCCTGTTCCAGCTCATCGGGTCCGCTTATTTTCAGGCCATTGGCCGGGCGGTTCCGGCTTTACTCCTCACGTTGACTAAGCAAGGTTTTTGCCTCATTCCCCTCTTACTTATCTTACCGCCCATCTTCGGCTTGGACGGTATTTTCTACGCTTTCCCCCTAGCGGACGTCACGGCGGCGGGTATCTGTTTTTACTTTTTGCGTAAGCAAATGGGAGAGTTGAAAATGCAATCTAATATTTCCAACTCTCCTGCGGGATGACCCTTACCGATTCCCCCGCTTCTGGTACCGCATCCGATCATTCTCCGTCTGGTTGAAACGATAAACAAACGTCATATTGTACCGTGCACCCACGCGGCGGCGACTTTGTTCAAAAACGGTATCCCCAATCAAGGCCTCCGAGCGAATGATGCGGGTGTCCAAGATATTGCGCGCTTGTACATTGACGCTAAAACGATCTTCCCAAAAGGATTTACTCAGGGATAGCGACAGATCAGCAGAGCCGTAGTAACGGAATTGCGCTTTCCGCTGCCCACCCCGATACTGATACCGCACGCTCAGACGGACACGCTGCGGCAGCCGTACGTTAGCCGATACCCGCGTATTCCAAACACCACCGCTAGCACTGAGATCTTGACCTTCGTAGGTACCCGTTTGGTCGAAATAACGAAAGTTGAATTCTCCGCGCAAGCGTAGTATGCGGATGGGTTGATAGCGCCACGACAGCTCTAGCCCCACCGTCGTTTCCGCTTCGATATTGACGGGAAGAATCCGGAGGAAGTCCTGCTCATATTGGGTCACAAAATCCTGGAAAGGGGCCGTCGTTTGACGTGCGTAAGCACTCGGCGTAATACTCCACTTCTCCCGCCGGTGGGTCAGGCCCAGCTCATAGCCGTGGGTAAAAGATGGGTTCAGTTGTGGATTACCCGTCTGGAAAATATTGATGTCACGCACCTCAAAAAATGGATACAGTTCCCACAGACTGGGGCGATTGATTCGATAAGAATAACTGGCCTGCAAGTTGGTTTTTTCGCTCAACTCATAGCCAACGGATGCAGAAGGAAACAGGTTGAAAAAGTCCTTCTGCTGCGTAAATTCGTCTTCCCGATCCGCAATCCTGATGCGGGCCATTTCGCTACGGAGGCCCGCTTGAAATTCCCATTTACCCATCTCCTGACCGTACTGCACAAAAGCACCGCCGATGCGTTCTTCGTAATCCACGGCATTGTCAAGGTTAAGAAAAGTTTGCCAAACGCCAGCCGTTTGTTCTTCCGCCAGGTAGTCATTATTGATCAAGCGATTTTCGAGTTTGAACCCCGTTTCCCAGCGGCCATTCTCGCCCTGCGGATGGCGGTACTGCACGTCTAGCGTATAATCGTCGCTAGCAGAACGGTTACTGGTCCGCAGGTCAGTGGGACGACGGTGAACGGCACGTCGGCGGTGCCGGACTCCCAGCGCCAAATTTTCTTGGCGGTGACTTCTTTCACGTAGTCGATACCAACCAGGCCGCCCCAGTTACG
>JBCDIR010000706.1:0-2435 GCA_038748735.1 Bacteroidota bacterium
CCGATGGCTCCGTAGGCTCCTTTGGCCATGTTAAGTAATAACTATGCTTCGTCGGTTTGCTCGTAAAGGCGGGCATCCGTGTTGATGGCTTGTTCCCAAGCGGCGAGGTCATTGCTGAGGTAGGCTTGGTAATAAGGATTGGTGGCCGTTGCGGTCAACGCACAAAACAACAGTAGGGTAAAAAAGAAGGATGATTTCATTGCTAATATTATTTTTTGGTTGGTTAAGTGCTTGGACAAATATAATTTCAGCATTTTATGACGGCATCTTTTTGTCCCAAACTACGTTAAAAAGCCTCGCTTTAGCTAAGGCTAGAACTACGTTTTTTGCCTTGTTTGAAACAAAAATCTGCTCAGTCAAAAAAGTAACTTATTTATGTCCAAGCACTTACAAATGTGCCATCAACTTACCTTCCACGCAATTCTACTTGCTCAATGGTGGCCCCCACTTGCTGAACGGTGGACGGACTTGCTGACTACGACGCCCTTGACCATTCAGCAAGAAATCCTTACCGTTCGTCATAGTTTTGGCGCTTTTCCGCTGCTAGACACCTTATATTACGGCTATGCAACGAGCGTTTTCAATTCCTAAGCCAGCAGCCACAGCCGACGGTCCCTTGTTCCCCTGGACCTACCAAGTCGGATTTTGGGTCGTTTACACCCTGTTTTGGCACGTCGTTTACTCCCCAGTCTTGTGGACATTAGAGGGGCTAACTACGAGTATCATCTACACTTTTATCCACGTTTTGGTCAGTTACTGGAACATCTCCTGGTTATTGCCGCGCTTTTGGCAACGCAATCGCTTGGTATATCTAATTTTATTGGTAATCGGTATTTTGCTGGGTGCTGGGCTTTTAGCACTGATGCTCTACGCCTGGATTGGGGTACGGAATGATATTGATTTTTCGAACTTCTTTGGCGATTCTACGCTCTTGATTGGTAGTACGCTCGGCAGTACCTTTTCTGCGGTTATGCTCACCATGGGCTTGTTTCTCCTGGCCCAGCGCCGCCGCTTAGAACAACGGCAACAACAGCTGGAGGAAGCGCGCACTCAGGCCGAATTACAGTTTCTACGCCAACAACTCGATCCCCACTTTCTTTTTAACGTACTCAACAATATCTATTTCCTCATCAAGAAAGATCCCGACGCGGCGGCTAACGCGCTAGCGGGTTTTTCTGACCTGCTGCGTTACCAGATTTATCATACCCAAACGGATTTTATTCCTTTGCACAAAGAATTTGAGTACCTCGAACAGTACGCGCACCTGGCGGGTTTACGCCTGCCGACGGAAGCGCACGTACAACTACAGCTTGCGGATACTAGTGACGGCCAGTGGCAGATTCCGCCGCTACTGCTGTTGCCGCTGGTGGAGAACGCCTATAAACACGTGGATAAGGACCACTGCGAAATCACGATCACCGGCCAAGTCCAAGCCGACGTACTCCAATTCACCGTAGTCAACTCAAAAGGAACACCGCCGCCTTCGAGCAACGAGCAACGATCGGAGCACGGCATCGGATTGGATAACCTACAACAACGCCTGGACCTCCTCTATCCAGAACGTCACCAACTGGACTACGCCGAAACGAATACTACCTTCCGCGTGGACCTAGCACTTACCGTTGCCCCGTAATACCTGATACCATGAAGTGCCTCATCATCGACGACGAACCCCTGGCCCGCGAAGGCTTGGCCCAGTACGCTAGCGAGATTGACTTTCTCCAATTGGCCGGAACCGCCGCGCACCCGCTGGATGCCCTACCGCTTTTGGAGCAGGAAAAGCCCGATTTACTTTTCCTCGATATAGAGATGCCGAAGCTCAGCGGCCTGAACTTTCTGCGTAGTTTGCGTACGCCGCCGCTGGTCATCATCACCACCGCTTACCCCCAGTACGCCATTGAGAGTTTTGAGTTGGAAGTACTCGATTACCTCCTCAAACCCATCACTTTTGAGCGCTTTTTGAAGTCGTGTCTGCGCGCGCGTCGGCGTTTACAAGAACAAGAAGAAGAACCTGCTTCCGCTAGCCTGTCCCCGCCCGAGCTGGCGGAAATTCCGGACCACTTCTTCATCAAAGCGGACGGCAAAATTGAACGCATTGACGTGGCGGAATTCTACTACGCCGAGGCCATGCAAAACTACATTCAACTGCACACCGCGCGCGGGCGCTTTACGACACTGCTCTCTTTGCGCGAGTTGAGCGAGTCCGTCCTACACCCTCACCTCATGCGGGTCCACAAGTCCTTTTTGGTCCACCTCGGACAAGTCAGTACCGTCGACGGGCGGCAACTCGTCCTGCAAGATCGTCGCATCCCGGTCAGTCGTACTAAGTGGAACGAGGTAGAACGGCGTTTGCTGGGGGGGCAGTTGTTGGGGTGAAATTGCTGGGCAATTATTCTTAGTAACAAAATCCCTTAAATTTGTGTTACTTTAGTAGA
>JBCDIR010000707.1:0-2433 GCA_038748735.1 Bacteroidota bacterium
CAATTGGAGACTCTCCAGGCTGCGCGCGCGCAAGGCATCCCAGCGGGTGAGCGTTCCACCCTGGCCGAAAGTGAGTACTAGGTTATCAGTCAGGTTCAAAATGGCGTGCGTACCTTTTTGATGATGGGCAATGTGTCGGTTTTGTTCCGGGGCCGAAAGCCGCAGCCAGTGTACGCCACCCGTCAAGTCACCCGCCACGAGGGTTTCCAGTTCGGCTAGCCATGCCAGGGAGAAAACCTGCCCTTCGACCTGCGCAATCAGTTGACCGTTTTCCGGTTCGTCCAAGCGCCATTCGACAATGTAGCCATCCCCGCCGGCGGACAAAAACGTAGCTGGCTCGCGCCCCGCGTGGAGTGCGTAAATAGCCGAACGGTGCCCCGTTAGTTGATTAATTTTTTTGACTTGCACGGGCTAGGGCGCTAGGCGTTCCCGAATCCAGTCTTGACCGTCGTGACGGTAGCGGATACGATCGTGGAGGCGACTGCTACGGCCCTGCCAAAACTCAAACACGTCCGGTGTGAGTACGTAGCCACCCCAGTGGTCAGGACGCGGTAGTTGGTTCGCATCAGCGTATTGATTCTCTAGGGTAGTGACGTTTTCCTCTAGCACTTCCCGTCCCGTAATGACGCTACTTTGGGGTGAAGCCGCCGCGCCGATCTGTGACCCTTTGGGGCGTGCGTGAAAATAATCGGTTGAGGTTTGACTGCTGGCCTTCGTCACCGATCCTTCAATACGTACTTGCCGTTGTAGCGCATCCCAAAAGAAGACGAGGGACGCCACAGGATTAGCCGCCAAATCTTGCCCTTTTTGGCTATTGTAATTGGTGTAAAACACAAAACCTTCCGCCAGCACTTGTTTGAGTAACACAATACGTGCCTTGGGGCGGCCAGCGGCAGAAATGGTCGCCAGGGTCATGGCGTTAGGTTCGGTAATATCGGCTTGCTTGGCGTCCTCGAACCAGTGGGCAAACTGCTCGAAGGGGTCAGCAGCAGTCTGCTCCATCAGCAGTTGATCGCGGCGGTAGTCTTCCCGAAAGTCGCGGGCGTCTAGTAACATAGGTTATCCGTTATTTGTATTGGAAACGTAGAAAAAGCCAAAGTGTTGAGGGGTGCAGAGACGCAATATATTGCGTCTGTGCGGAAGATTACCGATATTGCCGTGGTTAGCGTTAAAACCAGAAAATGAAAAAATACCTAACCATTTTACTAGTCCTACTCGGCGGAGTTGGCGCACAGGCGCAGGCCACTGCGGATACCTTGTCGCTGGCTACCTCGATAGATTTGATTTATGGCACGTTGCTGGTACCTGCGGCGGAAAAACCCGTCCCGCTAGCGCTGATCATTGCGGGTTCCGGCCCCACGGACCGCGACGGGAACAACCCGATGATGTCGAATAATTCCCTGAAGATGTTGGCGGAGCGTTTGGCAGTGGAAGGCATTGCTAGTCTGCGTTACGATAAGCGTGGGGTGGCCGCTAGCGCGTCGCCCAAAGTTCAGGAAGCGGACCTCCGCTTTGAACACTTTGTGGACGATGCCGTGGGTTGGTTGGAGCTTTTGGCGGCTGATTCACGGTTTGATTCGCTCTACGTGCTTGGCCATAGTGAAGGATCGTTGATTGGGATACTGGCGGCGCAGCGGGTGGCCGTAGCGGGTTTGGTTTCATTAGCGGGGCCTGGACAAAATGCGCTAGAGGTCTTGAAATTACAGATGCAGTCGCAACTTCCTTTTATTAGGGATACAGCGCTGGTTTTGTTAGATCGTTTCGCACAAGGTGATACCATCACGACCGTTCCACCTTATTTACAATCGCTTTTTCGTCCCAGTGTGCAACCCTATCTGCGATCGTTGTTCAAATACGATCCAGCCGAAGAAATTAAGACCTTAAGGTGTCCGGTGGCCATCGTACAGGGTACGACGGACTTACAAGTACAAGTGAGCGACGCGGAACGACTGCACCAAGCGGTACCCTCCGCAGAACTGGTTGTCATCGAAGGCATGAATCACGTACTCAAAGCGGCTCCCGCAGAGCGCATGGCGAATTTAACGACTTACGGACAGGCGGATTTACCGTTGCACGAGGTGTTCGTAGTCTGGCTGAGTAAATTTTTTCGTGACTTGCGAAGAGAGTAATTTTTGAGTATTTTTGCAATCTGAATGCAAATTTACTCACTTTTGTACATAGAACGCTCCATAAGTACGACTATTCAGGCGCAATTGGCTTGGTATCCTATTCTGTACATTGGCGGACCAAGGCAGTCGGGAAAAACTACGCTATTGCGTACCGTATTTCCTGAAAAAGTCTACTTTAATTTGGAGGTTCCGGAGGTTAGAGCGCTAGCAGAGACCGATCCTCGTCGTTTCCTGGATCAATTGCCAGCCGGAGGAATCATTGATGAAGCTCAACGCGTACCGATCCTCTTTTCTTACCTACAAC
>JBCDIR010000708.1:0-2430 GCA_038748735.1 Bacteroidota bacterium
GGAATTTGAAAAAGAAACGGGTATTGAAGTCCGCGTGGTCAAAGCCAAAGCGGACGAACTGATTCAGAAAATGGAAATTGAGGGCGCACAATGCCCCGCTGATTTACTCCTAACCGTTGATGCGGGGCGTTTGGTGCGTGCCAAAAACAAAGGCTTACTGCAAGCCGCCAATGCCTCCGCCCTAACCAACCAAATCCCCGCTCATTTACGCGATGCAGACAATGAGTGGTTTGGCCTGACCAAGCGCGCCCGCGTCATCGTTTACGATAAGGAAGAAGTACAGCCTGCCCAACTGAGCACCTACGAGGCACTAGCTGCCGAGGAATGGAACGACGATGTTCTCATTCGTTCTTCGGGTAATATTTACAATCAATCCTTACTGGCCTCCATCATCGCTAATTTGGGTAAAGATGCGGCTACGGATTGGGCCAAAGGGGTCGTCAATAATTTTGCTCGCACCCCCAAAGGAAACGACCGGGACCAAGTCAAAGCGATTGCGGCCGGAGAAGGACAGTTAGCCGTGATCAATAGCTACTACCTCGGCCGCTTACTCAATTCTGAGGACGCAGCAGAAGTGGAAGCGGGTCAAGCCGTCGGTATTTTCTTCCCCAATCAAGCGGATCGGGGCACCCACATCAACGTAAGTGGAATTGGAATTGCCAAGCATGCTCCCCACGCAGAACGGGCCTTGCAGTTTATCACTTTCCTTACTCGCAAAGATGTCCAGGAACGCTTTGCCGGAGCGAATTACGAGTACCCCGTCCATCCGGAAGCGGAACCCGTAGCACTCTTGCAGTCCTGGGGGAGCTTCAAGGAAGACAATTTGCCTTTACAACGACTAGGAGAAAATAACAAAGCCGCCGTCGTATTATTTGACGAAGTAGGCTGGCCTTAACCCATGAAGTTTCGCCGTCGGCTAAAGCACTTTTACCGCGATACCAACGGCTGGTCGCTTGTGACCATCATTTTAGCGTTGGTGATCACTGTTCCACTCTGGATTATCGCGCTGCACCTGGGGGATGGTGTAGGCGATATGTGGCAACATATCACCCGCTATTTTCTATTTAGTTATCTGCTGAACTCAGCAGTTTTACTGCTGGGAACAGGACTTTTGTCTATATTGTTAGGATTAGGAGCGGCCTGGATCGTTACTCAGTACGATTTTCCGGGCCGCTCACTTTCAACGTGGCTCTTATTTTTACCGCTCGCCATTCCGTCGTACATCGTGGCGTATACCTACGTGGGTACCCTGGGTAATGGCGGCACCCTGGTCCACTGGTGGCAGGCACTGGGCCTACCACTGCGGCGGATAGAGATGATGAATATTTGGGGACTCATCTGGGTCCTTAGCATTTCGCTCTATCCCTACGTTTACGCCGCTACCAGGGCCATATTTTTGCACTATCCCACCGCCTTGCGGGAGAACGTACTTTTACTGGGAGGTAACGAAGCCAACTACCGCTGGAAAATAGCCTTCCCACTGGCCACACCCGCCATCATTGGTGGGGTTTTCCTCGTATACATGGAGGTTTTCAACGACTACGGTGCGGCTAAATATTACGGCATCAACACCTTCACTACCGGTATTTTTCGTACCTGGACGGCCCTAGAAGACTTACAATCTGCCGTTTATCTTTGTGCGGTCTTGCTGCTGGTTGTTTTGGGGCTTTTGGGGCTCGTGCGCTGGTGGCAGGGACGCAGGTCCTACGCCGTGAAGTTAGCCGCCGCAGACACTGCCCAACAGCAACGCATTTCGTTACACGGCTGGTCAGCTGCGGGTGCGCTGGCCTGGGTAAGCATCCCGGTCATCGGCGGCTTGGTATTACCCATTGGACAGCTACTTTACTGGGCTAGCTTAACGTACGCAACGCAGTGGAATACGACGCTCATTCGCACCGCTGGTCACAGTTGCCTACTAGCGCTCACTGCCGCTGCGGTTACGGTTCTGGTGGCACTGATTTTGCACTTTAGCAGCCGTTGGAACAACTGGTCGCCGCTGTCCACTACCACCAAAATAGCTACGATTGGCTACGTCCTACCCGGTGCTATTATCGGCATCAGTATCATTCGGAGCAACCAGGGTATCATCGATTTTTTTACGCGCTACTTCAACTGGTCGGTAGGGTATTTGTTCTATGGCAGTGGTGTGGTATTATTGTACGCTTACGTTTTTCGTTTTTTGGCCGTAGCCTACCAGCCGCTAGCCGCAAAATTATACCAGCAAGGACACCGATTGTCCGAAGCGGCGGAACTATTAAGGGCTAACAAGTGGCGCAGCCTGTGGCGGGTGGAGTTACCCTTGTTACGCCCAGCGCTTTTTAGTACTTTTCTGCTCGTGTTTGTGGATGTTATGAAGGAGTTGCCACTCACCCTCATCCTCAAGCCTTATCACGTACACACGCTTGCGGTCACCACCTACGCATACGCTGA
>JBCDIR010000709.1:0-2428 GCA_038748735.1 Bacteroidota bacterium
CAGTTATCTGCACCCTTGGTCATCCAGCCGCTGATCGGTTTGGGCAGTTGGTTCATTTTTATGAGCTTGATCGAAAACTTAGGACCAGAGGCGACGGCCATTACCGTGCTGGTGCAAATGGTCTACTTAGTTTTGTCCATTCCCTCCTGGGGCTTTTCGGCCAGTGTCGGTACGCTCGTTGGCGGGTTTATAGGCCACCACAAGCGCCAGGCCGTTATTCCTATTATCTGGAAAACGAGTTATCTGTCGCTTTTTGTCACACTGCTTATCACCTTGCCGGTGGTTTGTTTTCCGCACTTTTTCATCGGTCCCTTTCTGGGCGAAGGAGGCTACGAATTAATTGTCAGTTCTCGCTCGTTGCTCTACGTTTTGATCCTCATCCTCGTTACGTTCTCGGTGGGGAGTGTCCTGTTCAGCGGTGTTTCCGGAGTGGGGGCTTCGGCCTACGCATTGCGGGTGCAAATGGTGGCCGTGGTATTGTACTTGACCTACATTTACGTTACTGTACAGGTCTTATCGGCGGGGTTGGTCTGGAACTGGCTCGTCGAGGCGTTTTACTGGTTACTGGTGGCTAGTTGGTCATTGTGGTATTTGTACTCGAAGCGGTGGTATGGGTTGTTGTGAAAAAGGAGTGCTCACGCACACTTCACCCATTGCAATTCCCAAGACGCTTACAGCTTTTCCACCCGCCAACTTTCCAACATAGAGAGAGATACAGTATTTTCGTTCCACGAAAACAATTACTCAACCAGAAACCATCCGAAATGTTAATGAGGAAATTAATGCTATTCGGCGGATTAGTACTTCTACTAGCCGCCTGTCAAACTGAAGAAGAAGCCACCATGCCAGCCAAAACCTCGGCCATGTACCAGAAAATGGACGTAGCAGCGCCTGCGCCCAAAAAAGAAGCGCACGAAATGACCCTCCACGGGGACACCCGCGTCGACGACTATTACTGGATGAAGCTCACTGATGAGCAAAAGAACGCCGAAACACCCGACGCCCAAACGCAGGAAGTAGTCAATTATCTCGAAGCCGAAAACTCGTATCTTGATGATATGATGTCGCACACCAAGGATTTTCAGAACGATCTGTTCGAGGAAATGAAGGGGCGCATCAAGGAAGACGACTCTTCCGTGCCGTACAAAGACAACGGCTACTACTACATTACCCGCTACGAAGAAGGGCAGGATTACCCGATCTATTCGCGTAAGCAAGGTACCTTGGAAGCCGAAGAAGAGATCCTCCTCAACGTCAACGAACTGGCGGAGGGCTTCAATTATTTCCAAGTTGGTGGCCGGGCCGTCAGTCCGAACAACGAAATTCTGGCCTACGGCGAGGATACGCTCAGCCGCCGCATTTACACCATCCGCTTCAAGAACTTGCAGACGGGCGAGTTGCTCGCAGACGAGATTCCTAACTCTAGCGGTCGGGCCGTGTGGGCCAACGATAACCAACACGTTTTCTATTCCGTGAAGGACGAAACCCTGCGCCCCGTCAAAATTTATCGTCACAAGCTGGGTACCTCCAGCGAAGACGATGTCCTCGTTTACGAAGAAATGGACGATACGTTCATGGCTTTTGTTTACAAAACCAAATCGAAAAAATACATCGTCGTTGGTGCTTATCAAACCCTGAGCCAGGAATACCAAGTACTAGACGCAGACCAGCCCACCGGTGAGTTTCGTATGATTCAGCCACGCGAGCGGGGGCTGGAATACGGTATTGCCCACTACGGCGACAAGTTCTACATCCGCACCAATTTGGATGCTCGCAACTTCCGCTTGATGTCTACGCCAGAAGATGCCACCACCAAGGAAAATTGGACGGAAGTCATTCCTCACCGCGACGACGTACTGCTAGAGGGGATGGATATTTTCAAAGACTACCTCGTACTGAGCGAGCGTAAGAACGGCATCACACAACTGCGGGTGCGCCCGTGGGAAGGAGCGGAGCACTACATCGACTTTGGGGAGGACGCTTACGTGGCTTACACCAGCGCCAACCCGGAGTTCGATACCGATTTGCTGCGCGTGGGCTTCCAGTCGATGACCACCCCTAACACCATCTTTGACTATAACGTCAAGACCAAAGCATTTGATAAACTCAAGCAGCAGCCCGTGCTGGGTGACTTCAATTCGGAGGACTACGAATCGGAACGGCTCTACGCGACGGTGCGCGACGGCGTGAAAGTACCCATCAGTATCGTCTACAAAAAAGGCTTCAAAAAAGACGGAACTCAGCCCGTACTCCTCTACGGCTACGGTTCCTACGGCTCTAGTATGGACCCTTACTTCAGTTCAGCTCGTTTGAGCTTGCTGAACCGTGGCTTCGCCTTCGCCATTGCGCACATTCGCGGTGGAGAAGAAATGGGTCGCTACTGGTACGAGGACGGCAAGTTGCTCAATAAGAAGAACACCTTTACCGA
>JBCDIR010000710.1:0-2426 GCA_038748735.1 Bacteroidota bacterium
GCCGCTTGCAGCCATTTGAGGCTCCGGTTGAACAAGTCTATTAGTATAGGTCAGTTACCAATTAGCGGTAGCTGGCCTATTTTCTTTTTAATCATTTAGACTCGCACGATTCGATAGTTTTGGTACCCAACATCCCAGCCCAGGTACTCACGTAGAAAATCCTTTCCTTTCTCTTTCCACGTCTTACGGTTGAGCGAGAGGTCGTAGTCGAACTGCCAATTGAGCTGGTCGATGCGGGCCCGCATGAGGGCTGGGTGGGTATCTGTAAACCGCTGCAATTCGTTGATGTGCGCGGCGTAGTCGAACGCCTCCGCAGGGAGAACGTTGCGGGCTACCCATTCGTCGTCGTGCCAGAGTTTGTTGAAGTTTTCTTGTTTGCGCTGCATGGCGCGCGGGTCTTTCACCCAGCCGTAGTGATAGACGTAAGCATCAATGGGGTAGACGTCGAGCTTTTGGTTGTTTGCCTTGCGGAAACCTTGGGCATCCTGATAGGAAAACAGTCCCGCCTGCGGGCGTACCACCCGAATTTCGTTGCGGTACCAACGCGAGGAACTGCCCACGTAGTCGTAAGAACCGTAAAAGTGTAGGTATTTGAAGAGCAGGCCATCCACCCGTGGATTACGCAAGCAATGCTCCATGCCCGCGCGGATGACGGGGTGAAATTTTTCGTGAATCACTTCGTCGCCCTGAATGTAGAAGGCCCAATCGGTATCGGGGGCTAGGGCGGCTAGGGCTTTGTTGGTTTCTTCGGCTAGTACGCGTCCGCCTTCCCGTAGGCTTTCGTCCCAAACGGTGTCGATAATGCGGACTTTTTCGGGCGCAATACTGGCCACTAGTTCTCGCGTAGCGTCTTCGGACTGCCCCACGGCCACGACCACTTCGTCACACAAAGGCAGTATAGAACGAATGGCTTCTACGATGGGATAATCGTAGATGATGGCATTTTTAACGAAAGAGAAACCGGTGACTTTCATGGTGGTAAAGGTAGGGTTTCTTGTAGGGATTTTTCTGGTGTCCTGTACTTAAGCGTATGCGCAAAGATGTGAACCACTAAGGCAACCGCATCGAAATACTTTACCCTTGTTTTCGGCAAAGTTCATTTTTATTGGAGCATTATTCTTAGTTTTCGCCTCCAGCCGGCTGGGCTCTTCCTTTTTGCATTGCCAAAAAAGGAAGCAAAAACGCTAGAAAATGTAAACTCCCTCCGGTCAGACAGTACATTTTCGGGCCACCGCCACCCGTTTTAACGTATTCTAGGACAGTTAAAATTTGATGCGTTCAACCTATTTAATTTGTATCATAAAAATAAAAATCCCGAATTTTCGCACTGACGAAAATTCGGGACAAGTTGTATGGTTACCAATGAAGATAAACGGTAAACTTTACTGCTTAATGAGCTTAGCTACCCCTTCTTGGCCGTCTACGATTACGCGCATCACGTACATACCGGCTGGTAGGTTAGCGATGTCCACCGCTTCGTGGGTGCTATTCAAGTTACGGCTCAGTACTTCCTGGCCACTCAGGTTGAGGATAGAGATCGCTTCCAGTTCATCCTGGGCGCGGAGGTTGATGACGTCCTGTACCGGATTGGGGAAATAAGTAACGTCCAGCGCCGCTAAGTCGTTGACGGAAGAGGCTTGGTCACCAATGACGACGCTGCCCAGGTCCGCTTCGTTGGCGGGGTTAGCGTTTCGGCCCGTAACGGCGAATCCGTACTGGATAAGCAATCCGGCGGCTAGTTCGGCCCCCGTAGCACTGACGGAAAACTCACCGCTTTCGGGTAGTAGCAAGATTTTGGTACCACCAAGGGCATCGGCAAATCCGTTGTCAGGGTCCAAAGCCTTAATGAAGAGCGTTGCCGTATAATCATCCGATAGAGTATTGGATTGTACAAAGCCGGAAAAGGTGAGATCGGTACCGTTGAAAGTTTCTCCTGGTTCTACGAAAGTATTCGCTTCCATGGTTTTATTACCTTCCATAGTGGTAGCATTGACCCAAAACTCATCATTGGGATTGTCCGCGTAGGTGTTGAAGTTGGGTTGTAGCGTGATGGTGTTGTTTTCCGTGTCTAGCGTAGATTTGGCTAAGGCTACTTCCCATCCTGAACCAAACGCATAGCTACCATCCAAGTTGAAAACGTTCATAAAAGCGGTCCAGCTTTCACTAGCATCGAAGGAGACCTCGTTTTGGCCGACCAAGGAGGGTAATAGTAAAAGACTGCAAAGAATACTGGTAAAAAATGTTTTCATAGAAACAGATTTATAGGTTATGTAAAAATTGATTTAATTATGAGACTTGTTTACCCAGAGCCTCAAATGGTTACAAGCGGCAAATTTTATTCTGTACTTCGTTAAAAAGCCTCGCCGTAGCTAAGGCTATGCCTACGTTTTCTGCCTTGTTCAAAACAAAATTTGCTGCGCTTTCAC
>JBCDIR010000711.1:0-2423 GCA_038748735.1 Bacteroidota bacterium
AAGCCTACAGCGTTTTTTCAGCTATTAGCAATAGATGTCAATAAATATTTTGCTTTTGCCGCAATTAAAGTGCACAATGATTGGCAGTTTATGTTTGCTCTTAAATTAAGTCCCCATCAGAGTTGAAAGTAACCCCATGATAGAAACTACCGTAGCTGTAATTGGCGGTGGTGCTAGTGGTTTGAGTGCCGCTGTGTACCTAGCAAAAGCCAACATAGACTCATCTCATTGTAATAGTCATCTTTGGAATGGATTAGTTGCTTTGGTAGGTGTTGTCAATAGTATTAACTAACCTTGCGCCTGCGAAAGGTCAGTTATTTCGTTTCGCCGCGCTTCTAAAACTGATTACATTATGCAAGTTACCTACCGTTGTTGCGCTTACGCCGACTTAAGCAAAGAAGAGTTATACGCACTACTAGCACTGCGGCAAGAAGTATTTATCGTGGAGCAGCACTGCCCGTACCTTGATGCTGACGGCAAGGATCAAATAGCACACCATTTACTGGGGTTTGCACCGGACGGACGCCTGGCGACTTACGCTAGGTTGTTGCCGAAAGGAGCGAGTTACGACGACTACGCCTCCGTTGGCCGGGTCATTACGGCACCCTTTGCGCGGGGGCAACGATTGGGGCGCGTACTAATGGAAACGGCGGTGCAGGAGTTGTACAATTGCTACGGTCAGCAGCCGATTAAATTATCCGCCCAAGCGCACCTGCAAACGTATTACCGCAGCGTTGGCTTCGAGCCGAGTGGTGCTATTTACCTGGAAGATGGCATTCCGCACGTTGCGATGGTCAGGCGGTAAAAGCCTACTTCCCGTTCCTCACTTTCATAAACTTACCCAGCATTCCCGCCATTTTCATCGCTTTATCGTAGTCGCCGTCAACTTTAAGGCGGCCTTGCACGAAGGCCGTTTGTACGTTGAGCTTACCGTCGGCGATGCGGAGGAGATGTTTTTCGGCTATTCTGAAAGATACGTCGGGTTTGGCCGCTTTGCGTTTGGTGACGGTACCCGGCGCTTTGTTGAGGTCAATTTTCCAGTGGACGTCCTGTTCACCACCCGTGACTTGGAATTGGAAAATACCGGGTCCGGTACGTTCGTAGGCGGCGGGGGTGTCCTTCAGAAACTGCTTGATTTCGCGGAACATCGGGTCGATAAGCGATTGCGCCACCTTGGGCTTAGGTTTAGGCTTGGTAGGTTGTTTGCCCCGTTCGAGGATAGCGGCTTCTAGTTCGTTAGCGGCTTCGCGCAAGTAGCGGCTAAAGGTATCCAAATCCGGCATGGAGTTCACGTCCGAAGTGGGGCTGATGGTCAAGAGGCCGTTGTAGCTGAATACCGTAATGATGAGGCCCATCCCGTCGAAAAGCGGTGCCGTGCCAGAGATCGAAAGCAGTCGGTGGCCATTGATGTAAAGCGGAAACTGCGGCCCCGGCACGTTCGTAATCGTGACGTTGAAGACCGGATTGTGCATCGTCGCCACGTTGAAGCGGCTGTACAGTTTCGTAGCCTGATTAGCGACGCCGAAGGGTACGGCCTCAGCCATTTTACTCAGCGTCTTAGCGCCGAGCGCACCGTTGTAGGTTTTACCACGAATGGTATTTTCCTGGATGACTTCCAGGCGCTCGATGGGGTCCGCAATGTTAGTGGCCAATTGCACCAGCATGGACGAAATATGATTGGAACCTCGATCTTCTGCACTATTAGCTTTGGTAGAGATCGGAATATTGGCCACGAGTGGCTTACTGGGCAGTTGGTCTTTTTCCCCCAGGTAGCGTCGCAACGCCCCCGCGCAGGTGGCCAGAATCACGTCGTTGAGCGTCGTGCCCATGATGCTTTTCAGCTTCTTGACGCGGTCCAGTTCGAGGATGACTGTATTCCACTTTCGGCGGGCCGAAATAATGCCGTTGAAGGGCGTCGACGGTGCGGAAAACGGAGCCGTCGGGGGAGCCGTTTTTTGCGCACGGGTCAGAAAGCCCGACTTGATGGTCGCCGTCACCGTTTCACCGATGAGTTTGGGAACTTTTAGTGGGTTTTTAGCAAAACTCATCGTACTGTTCCACATCAAAGACAGTTCGTTGGGTAGGGGTTGGGGGCGCCAGGGTTTGGGTTCCGGGATGGGCTTGACCTCATCCGAAAAGTCAAAAATGAGACTGAGCATACCCGCCCCCGCCATACCGTCGATGGCCACGTGGTGAATCTTAGAAATAACGGCGATGGAACCCTTCGGCACCTGCGGAATTTCGTCCAAGCCTTCCACGAAAGTGAACGACCACAACGGACGCGACTGGTCCAGCGGTTCGCTAAAAATTTTGGAGGTGATGTCCCGCAACTGCTGCCAGCCACCCGGTTTGGGCAACGCAATGTGGTTGAGGTGCAAATCTAAATCAAAATAAGGATCATCTACCCAGTACGGATAGTCGAT
>JBCDIR010000712.1:0-2420 GCA_038748735.1 Bacteroidota bacterium
CGTAGATGACAGTAGGCTGGTCCAGTGGAACGCCGCTCTGCGCACTCAGCCAGTTCAGGTTTTTAAAATAGGAAGTGCTAATGGTCGTACCTGCTTTGATTTCAATGGGTCGAATGCGGTCGCCGAGATTGAGCAGTACGTCTATTTCGTGTTGATTGCTATCACGATAGTAATAGATAGGAGGTTTCTGGCCGCGATTGTAAAATCCTTTACTAATTTCATTAACGATGAAGTTTTCAAACAAGCTGCCGTAGTTGTAAAAATTGCGTAACGCTTGTGGATCCCGCAGTCCCAGTAGCGAACAGGCTAGCCCGGTATCCCGAAAGTACAGCTTGGGAGATTTCACCACGCGCTTTTTGAAACTCCGAAAGTAAGGGGGTAAAAAATAGATCAAAAAGGACGTTTCTAGTACCGATAACCAAGTATTGACGGTACGTCGGTCCACCCCTATACTCTTAGCCAAAGTGGTAACGTTGAGCATCTGCCCACTGAAACTAGCGCAGAGCGTTACGAAGCGCTGGAACAGACTCAAATTACCAATGTTACGAATCTGCCGCACATCCCGGTCTACGTAGGTGGCCAAGTAATCTTCGTAAAATACCGTAGCGGGTAGCCCCCGGTCATAAATGCGCGGGTAGCCGCCCTGGAAAATGAGTTCATCGGCGGTGTAGCGCGGATTAGCGGAGGAGTCCAACTCTTCTAGCGATAAAGGTTGCAGGTACAGGATGCTCGTTCTACCCGCCAGGGTTTGGCTTACACTTTCTAGCATGAGCATATTATGCGAACCGCTGAGGATATAAACGGCCTCCCGATTTTCGTCTACGATACCTTGAATGTAAGACAGCAATTCGGGTACACGCTGCACTTCATCAAGCACTACTTTGTAGTTGTTACTCCGCAATATCGCTAGCGGATCCTGTTGTGCCAAGGCTCTGTTCTCCAAGTTTTCGAGGGTGAAATAACTGAAATCAGGAAATAATTCACGTAACAAGGTAGTTTTTCCACTCTGACGCGGACCAGTAATGGTTACTACCTGATAGCTCTTTAGTCGTTCCCGAACGACGGAAGCTAGCTGACGTGGAATAATGGAGCTCATTGTGCAATTTACATATTTTCTGTGAAAATTGAGCAACGGAATGTACAATTTTCATAAACATCGCTTCCAGCTAGTGATTCTGAAACATCGCTATCAGTCGAAAAATGGCATCTATCTCCTACGCAAATTGGCCCTAGCAAAACCTCAACATTCCCTACCTTTGCCGCACGAACATCAAAACAAGCGATCCATGTCTAATAACCTACTGGCTGGCAAACGCGGTATCATCTCCGGTGCCCTCGACGATCAATCCATCGCCTGGAAAGTGGCTGAGCGCTGCGTCGAAGAAGGTGCCACCATTGTACTGACCAATGCGCCCGTCGCCATGCGTTTCGGGGCCATCAAAGAACTGGGCGAGCGGCTAAATGCCGAAATCATCCCCGCCGATGCCACGAGCATGGACGACCTCAACAACTTGGTCACCCAAAGCCAGGAAACCCTCGGTGGCAAGCTCGACTTTGTGCTGCACTCCATCGGGATGTCCGTCAACGTGCGCAAAAAGAAGGAGTATACCAACCTCAAACACGAGTGGATGCAGAAGACCTTCGACGTCTCGGCCATCTCGTTTCATAAAATGATGCAGGTCCTCTACCAACAGGATGCGATGAACGACTGGGGTTCCATCCTGGCCCTGACCTACATCGCCGCGCAGCGGACTTTCCCGGATTACAGCGAAATGGCGGAAAGCAAGGCACTGCTCGAGAGCTTCGCCCGCAGCTTTGGCTACCACTTCGGTATCCGCAACAAGGTACGCGTTAACACCATCAGCCAATCACCGACCATGACCACGGCGGGTAAAGGCGTCAAAGGCTTCACCGAGTTTTTCGACTACGCAGATAAGATGTCGCCTCTCGGTAACGCCCCCGCGAGCGCCTGCGCCGACCACTGTATCCAACTCTTCAGCGATCTGAGCCGCTACGTGACGATGCAGAACCTATACCACGACGGTGGCTTCTCTAATATGGGGATGAGTCCGGCTTTGTTGGGGGAGTAAATTCGTTTCTTTATTTCTCTAACGTATTAACGAGTGCTTTGTCACGTCTGAAGTTGCGGGTAAGTCTGGAGCTCGTTGACGACTCTTGGTAGGCTGTACTCCCACGCTAAAGCGCGGTCGTGGTAGTGCTCGCAAGCTCGCGGTCACGCAGCTATCGCCGGCCTGTCGGTACTACCGCGACGAAGGAGTACCACCCGCCAGAAGTATCCCTAACTCTACGCTTATTCACAGCTTCAAGATTGACGAAACACTAAAAGGATTTGAAGACAAGCTAAATTTTGAAAACCACCTACCATATGTCCACCATCCTCCTCTACGCCAGCTCGCGCC
>JBCDIR010000713.1:0-2417 GCA_038748735.1 Bacteroidota bacterium
AAAACGGTCCATCCCGACCCCGCAACGCTGGACATCATCAAAGATAAAGGTGCCCAAAAAGCATTTTACTCTGAGCACCAACTGCCGACCGCTCTCTACGAATTATTTGCGGATGCCGCCGGCGTTCGCCAAGCCGTAGCGGCCGGCAAATGGTCACTTCCGTTCGTCCAGAAGAGCCGCACGGGCGGCTACGATGGTCGCGGAGTCGCCGTCATTCGCACACCAGAAGACTTGGACCACCAGCTTTTACCCGGACCTTGTTTACTGGAACAGCTCGTAGACATTGATAAAGAATTAGCCGTTATCGTAGCGCGCAATGCGGACAAAGAAATGCGGTCTTTCCCGCTAGTCGAAATGGTTTTTGACCCCAAAGCCAATCTAGTTGATTACCTCCAGGCACCCGCCGAAGTGAGCCCAGAAGTTTGCGCCGCCGCCACTGCCCTAGCCGAACGAACCGCCGCTGCCTACGGACTTTCGGGACTCCTAGCCGTGGAACTATTTCTAACCCAAACGGGCGACATCCTCGTCAACGAAGTTGCGCCCCGCCCCCACAACAGCGGACACCACACCATCGAAAGCTGTCCGACTAGCCAGTTTGAACAGCACTTGCGTGGCGTACTCAACCTCCCCTTGGGGGACACCCAACTGCTGCGCCCGGCGCTGATGCTCAACATTCTGGGTGAGGCGGGGTACCAGGGGCTGGTCCAGTACGAAGGCGTAGCGGACGTACTGGCTATGCCCGAGGTATTTGTCCATCTATACGGCAAGACGCACACCCGCCCCTTCCGCAAGATGGGCCACGTGACGATTATGGGTGATTCGCTGCTGGAATGTCAGCAAAAAGCGGAGCAGGTGAAGGCCGTGCTAAAGTGTAAGGGTGCGGAGCGGTGTTAAGACAGCTTTTATGGTTGTTTTGACGTGGTTTACACAAAAGACGCAGAGAGTCTCACAGCGCTAAGCAGGGATTTGATGGGGCATTTCAAAATGTCGCATTACCCGAAGAAATCGGTTTGCTAAACTTCCAAAAGTTTTAGTAAACCTGGAAATTCCCATCGACAAAATGAAATACACCCGATTTGATCCGTTCGCTAGCGAAGCAATGGGTTTGCCAGTACGCGACTTGCTTAGGTGAGACGCAAATGAAAGACTTGCGTACGACTCGTAGCGGGTCACCGACCCTGATGGGCAGGTACTTAAATTATAAACAAACGCAGCTAATTATTACCAAACCCGCCCCCGCTTACTTATCTTTGCGCACGATTACGAAAACCCGTATATCGTATGGCTAACTCCTCAATGACTCCCGCTGTCTTATTACTCGAAGACGGCTCCATCTTCCACGGGCACGCCGCCGGAAAAATTGGTACCACTACTGGTGAAATTTGTTTCAATACCGGCATGACGGGCTACCAGGAAGTTTTTACCGACCCCTCTTATTTCGGACAGATTTTAGTGATGACCAACGCGCACATCGGTAACTACGGTGCCAAGGACACGGAAATGGAATCTGACGATATTAAAATCTCGGGTTTGGTGTGTAAAAATTTCACCATCCCCTATCACCGTCCCCAGGCCGATAGTTCGATTCAAGAATACTTCGAAGAAGAGCAACTGGTCGGCATTTGCGATGTGGATACGCGTGCCATCGTGCGCCACATCCGTGATAAGGGAGCGATGAACGCCATCATTTCCAGTGAAGAACTGGACGAGAAGAAACTGGCCAGCAAGCTCAAAAAAGCACCGAGCATGAAGGGCCTGGAATTGGCCTCCAAGGTGAGCACGAAAGAAGCCTACACTTACGGCAACGAGAAGAAAGCTAAGTACCGCGTCGCCGTTTTGGACTTCGGTGTGAAGGAAAACATCCTGCGTAACTTCGTTCACCACGGCTGTTTTTGTAAAGTGTTTCCGGCCAAAACATCCTTTAAAGAACTACAAGCTTTCGAGCCAGACGGTTACTTTATGAGCAACGGCCCCGGCGATCCCGAACCGATGAAGTACGCCGTTAAGACAGCCAAGGCGATCCTCAAAGCGGACCAACCACTGTTTGGTATCTGCCTGGGTCACCAACTCCTGGCCTTGGCCCTTGACATTCCTACCTATAAAATGCACAACGGCCACCGCGGTATCAACCACCCGGTGAAGAACCTCGTGACGGGTAAGAGCGAAATTACGAGCCAGAACCACGGTTTCGGCGTCAGCCCGGAAGCCCTGGAAGCCAACCAAGATAAAGTAGAAATCACACACCGCAACCTCAACGACGATACCATTGAAGGTATTCGCGTCAAAGGAAAGCGCGCCTTTTCCGTACAATACCACCCCGAAGCTAGTCCCGGACCCCACGATGCACGTTACCTGTTTGACCAGTTTGTGCAGTTGATGGCCGAGGCCAAGTAACCCAATAAAATCTTATTTGAAAA
>JBCDIR010000714.1:0-2411 GCA_038748735.1 Bacteroidota bacterium
CGGGCGTGGAATCGTTGGCAGGGGGATCGCTTTTTACGTTGGTTAGAAGCCTACGACGTGACCGCCGAGATGTTACTGCAGCGTTTCGCCAATATTTTGCCGCAGCACCTGGGGGTCAAGCAACTGTTTTTTCTGCGGTTTTACCGGGGGCAGGAATCGCAGAAGTACATCATCACTAAGGAGATGCATTTGTCACAATTGCACGATCCGCACGCCAATCAACTGGATGAACACTACTGCCGCCGCTGGATCAGCATACATACCATCAAACAATTGCGAGCCCGCCAGCAGTTACACGACAGTAAAGAACCGCTCGTAGCGGCGCAAATTTCGCGTTACTGGAATACACCAAATGCCTATTTCTGCATTTCGGTGGCCAAGCCTACGCGCAGTGATCTAAAGAACACGACTAGCGTAACCATCGGCTTACTCGTGAACGATCACCTCCGGTCGATGTTCCCCTTCCTAGCGGATCCTGAAATCCTGACCAAAGACGTACATACCACTTGCGAGCGTTGCCCCATTTTGGACTGCGGTGCGCGAGCGGTACCTCCCGTCTTTTTACAACGCCAGTACCGCCGTGATGACTTACGCCGTGCCCTGGCAGAAATGAAGAAACGTAAGTTTTAGTAACGACTTCAAAAACAATCGCATTAATGAGTAAGTACGCAAAGGACGAAACCGTATTAAAAACCCTAGCCACGGGAAAAACCGCCGCTTGGCGCCAAGTGTACGACGATTGGCGGTCCCCTTTTCGCCTGTATTTTTTAAAGTACACCAAACAGTCACCGGAGCAAGTCAACGAACTGTTCCAGGACGCCATGGTGGTACTACACCGTAAAATAGTGAACGGTGGTTTACAAGCACCGTTGCAAAGCACGCTCAAAACTTATTTGTTTGGTATTGGTAAAATGCTGTACCGTAAACAACGCAGCGCAAGTGTCAATTGGGAAGATGATATACCAGAAGTAGCTATTCCAAGTGAGGCCGAAAACCGCATCGTCATGCAAGAACAAGCCGCTTGGGTCCGTCAGTTGTTAGATCGTATTGGCGATAAATGCCGCGATATTTTAGAGAAAATCTATTTGCAAGGTTACAGCATGGAAGCCGCTGCCGAAGACCTCGGAATGAGTGGTGCCGGTGCTGCCCGCAAGCGCAAGTTTGATTGTTTGAAGAAAATGAGACAGATGATTAAGGCGTAGGCGTGAGGAAGTGAGAACTCACCACCTCATTACCCTGTCCGACGGCCGTCAGGCCAGGCAGGCTCACAAATTCACCACCTCATTTCTCACCACCTGAAAAACCACCGGAACTAATAGCTAAGTGAAAATGGAAGATAAATTACTCGACAAACTAGAGGCCGTACGCCGATCCCGACCCAGTCCTGCGGACGAGGAGGCTTGGGCAACTTTTGTACAAACGCATCCGGAGGCAACGACCATCGCGGCGGACTACGAACGGCTGTGGGCTGGCCTGGCCGCCCTGCGGAGTACGCAATTCTTGACCCAGCTCCAGTCTTGGGAAGCAGAATGGACGGACTACGATGACGCCGAACTAGCAGAATGGTTCGTAGAGGGCGAACTGCACGAGGCCAACGCCGCCGCAGTCACCCAGCGCAGCGCAGTAGAACCCGAGTTCGCACAGCTCATCGACGAACAGCGACAGCTCAGTACTGGATTCTCGGCGCTAAAAAATGATCAGCTTCGTGGCCTAATGCAGGAGTGGGATACGGAGCAAGAACCCCCTGAGCGAGCAGCCAAGGTCGTCACCTTACAAAGTCGCTGGTTTACGCGTTTGCTAGTAGCGGCGAGCATCTTACTCCTGATCCTAGCCGGAACGGAGTTGTGGGACGGTCGCCGTTTGGCAGAACAACAACTGGCCGAATCTTACTACAAAATCCCGACCATCGGTAATACCATGGGCGACGGAGCCGAACTCAACGACTACCTCCAACAGTTCCAAATGGCGCACGAGCGGATGCAGGAATACAAGTACCAAGCTGCTACCGACATTTTTCGCCGCCTCAGCACCGTTCCTCCCCCCGCAGCCCTAGCCGATGACATCATCTACTACCAGGAAAATATCGAGTGGAACCTCCTCTTAGCTCGTCTCGGCATCAAGGATACGGGTGGTGACTTTACCGTGCGCCTCAGCTTCATTGCGGATAATCCCGAGCACCTATTTTCCAAGCAGGCACAGGCGCTGCGGGAGGACTTAGCACGCTAAACTTTTAAGTTTTTAGTAACTGTTTAGATGTGGTTACAAAAGTGACTTAGAACTCACGATTTTTGGTCCATTTTTTAGTGAAGTAATTTGAGAGAGGGGAATCTCGAACAAATTCAAGCTAAAAGAGGGACTCAGGTCAAAAATCGTTATCCCTGGCTCTCGGCTGAGCCGAGACCAGGTAAATA